>JBDNIA010000176.1:0-3300 GCA_041688525.1 Crocinitomicaceae bacterium
AACCATCCTCAACACGTTGTTTTGCAATCCCGGCTAGTTCAAGCTCATTTGCTTTGGCACTTCCAATTTGTCTCGCATTTTCAATTGTGTTTTTTAAACTTGGGTTTTCAGAAATTTCTTGGTTTAAGATTGTTGTGTTCGCCTCACTTGAGTCAAATGGATAATCCGTTTTCCCAGACTCTTCCCAGTATTTGTATCCACTAACCTCTTCTTGATCTCCTAAGTATTGTCTAGCGATTGGAACTAAATCAAGCATGACTAAAATTCCTAACCCAGCGAAAATTAATTCAGCTGTAAAGCTTGTATATAGCATTAAAGCGAGCAAACCCATAGTAAGTATTCCAAAACCAATAGAACGAAGCATGCTTTTTTGAAAAATCTCTGCTCTTACTTCCTTTACTTTAGCGAAACCAGAAACATATGGCTCTGTCTGTGCAGCAATAAATTGTTCTATTTGTACCTTATTATTTATATCCACATTGAATTGAGATTTCAATTGAGCTGGATCCATATTAAGTATTTGATTGTAGAAATTCTGCTCCATTCTGGCGACTTGGTTTTTGTCGTTATCGGAAGAATAATTATCACCCAATCCAGCAGCCATTACAACGATTAAGAAAAATAAAATACTCCCACCTGTAAGCAAGAATTTTTTCTTTTGTTCTCTAATTACCTCTCTTTCCTTGTAAAGCATTTGTAAGAATAGAACACCGAGCAACGGAACTGTTAATTGTATAATCACTAATATAATAGTTACCGTTCTGAATTTATTATATCCCGGGATATTATCAATAAAAAAATCTGTTAGTCCCATGTAGTTTTTGCCCCATGAAAGCATTAATGCGAGTATAGATGCAATGAGTAATCCCCATTTTAATTTCCCTTTCAGGAAAACCATTCCCATTATTGCTAAGAAGAAAACTACTATTCCAATATAAACTGGTCCCGAGGTGAAAGGTTGTTCGCCCCAATATGCAGGAGAACTCATAACGGTTCTTCTTTCTTCCGAAGTCAATTCGACATTATCTACTAAGTCTTCAAACTGACTACCTCCTATTGCGAAAGACCCTCCACCTTTTACATTTGGAGAAATTAATGTAAAAGATTCTCCTATACCGTAAGACCATTGGGTAATGTAATCTTTATCTAAACCTCCTTGACTGGCTATTTTAATTTTTGATCCGTCGGGATTAATAGTTACATCATTCCCTCCGCGGATTGTTTTCTTTGCGTAGTCAGTCGTCAATGATATGTTGCCATAGTTTATAGCAACTGAGAATAGTAAAGCAGCAATAAGAAGCCCAGAGGTAATGATGAATTTTTTAATTTCCTTTTTTTGCAAAGCTTCAACAAACAAAGCCAATCCAGCAAACAAAAGTAAAATTCCAAAATAGTAGGTAACTTGAACATGATTTGCACCGATTTGCAATGTCATAAATAATGCTGTTAAAAGCACTCCCCAAATCAGACTTCTTCTATAAGCCATAATAAAGGCTCCAAAAGCAGGAGCCATTAAAGCAATTGCTAAAGCTTTGGTATTATGTCCAGCCTGAAGTATAATGATATCATAAGAAGTAAATCCAAAAGCCAATCCTCCAATTAGTCCAATCCAAGGATTAATGCCTAGGCAGATAGCCATAATATAAAACCCTAGAATAGATATGAATACCATTGCCGCGGGCGAACCAATACCATTGACAACCTTATAAAATGCATCTTTTATGATATTTCCCGTGTAAATAATACTGATTTGCATCGCAGGCATTCCTCCGAACATAGAATTCGTCCAAAGAATCTCCTGATCATTGGTTTCACGATAATCAATTATTTCATGAGCAGCTCCTTTAAACTGCTTAACGTCATGTTGTTTTAAACCATAACCTTCAAATTGTAATTTGAAATAGGAAAAGACAACTATAATTATAATTAGCAAACTAGCAAAGTGCTTCCAGTTTCGGGTAAAAAATGATTTTATATTCATGGATTTCGTTGATTCTTAAACGGGTTGAAGATAACTAAAAAATAGAAATGTCAAAGTCTTTTAGTCCATGATATGGTGCTAATCTTTTACATCTGTAAAGTCGACATCTATTATTTGCTCATCAGATTTAAGGCTTTTTTTATCGCGTATGATTTTAGTTTTACCCGCATTCTGTTTGGCTTTTAGCTTTTCCTTTGCCAAAGCCTCTTCTCTATTTCTCATCTCTCTATCGCGAGCTACGTTATTTTTGTCAACAATTACTTGGCCAATAAATCTTACGACCACAAATACTCCAATAATTAAAAGGATCATTCGAAACAGACCAGACACACTAGCTTCAACCATTTTTATTTGGATAAGTGCATATTTCTTTCACTGTAAATCTTAGTAAAGAAAGGATCTTTTAAGTCCTTAATGAAGCGGATTGCTTCACCTGTAGATTTCATTTCTGGACCAAGTTCTTTCTTTACATCAGGAAATTTTTCGTATGAAAATACAGGAATTTTAATCGCATAACCTTCTTTGCGAGGGCTAAATTTAAAATCCTTCACTTTCTTCTCGCCGAGCATCACCTTTGTGGCATAATTTACGTACGGTTCGTCGTAAGCTTTGGCAATAAAAGGAACGGTTCTCGATGCTCTCGGATTTGCCTCAATAACGTATACTTGGTCATCTTTTATTGCAAACTGTATATTGATTAAACCAACTGTCTTCAATTCAACTGCTATTTTCCGCGTAATATCTTCTATTTGCTGCATCACAAAGTCTCCCAAATTATAGGGAGGTAAGACCGCATAAGAATCGCCTGAATGAATCCCAGCCGGTTCGATATGTTGCATAATACCAATTATATATACATCTTCGCCATCACAAATTGCATCTGCTTCTGCCTCAATAGCTCCGCCAATGAAATGATCTAAAAGAATTTGATTGTTCCCCATTTCGTTAATTATATCAACGACATGATGTTCCAATTCTTCTTTGTTAATCACAATCTTCATTTTTTGTCCACCGAGAACATAAGATGGTCTGACTAACAAAGGAAACCCAAGTTCATCTGCTAGTTCTAAAGCCTGTTCAGCATTTTCTACAATTCCATATTTTGGGAAGGGTATATTATTGGTCTCTAATACTTTAGAAAACCTACCTCTGTCCTCAGCTAAATCTAAAGCTTCGAACGATGTACCGATTATTTTAATCCCGTAACGTTCAAGTTTTTCAGCTAGTTTAAGTGCTGTTTGGCCACCTAATTGAACAATAACGCCCTCTGGTTTTTCATGTTTAATAATATCGTAAATATGTTCCCAAAAAACAGGCTC
>JBDNIA010000177.1:0-9454 GCA_041688525.1 Crocinitomicaceae bacterium
CTTGTCTGTTGATCCTAAAATTTTCGCAGCTAAAATTCCTGCATTTTTTGCTCCATTTAAAGCTACAGTTGCAACGGGAATACCACCCGGCATTTGTAATATGGATAAAATACTATCCCAACCATCTATAGAATTACTGGATTTTACAGGTACTCCGATTACAGGCAAAGGAGTCAAAGAAGCTGTCATTCCAGGCAAATGCGCTGCACCGCCAGCTCCAGCAATTATTACTTCTAACCCTCTTATGTGTGCATTTTTCGCATAATCAAACATCAACTCAGGAGTCCGATGAGCTGAAACAATATTGATTTCGTAGGCTATACCCATTTCCTGTAAAAAATCTGCTGCATCCTGCATAACCGATAAATCCGATTTGCTTCCCATTATAATTCCAACTTTTGCCATCGACTATATTTTGAGTTTAAAGTTACACAGAAGATTTTACCAACCCAAACGCGATTTTAAATCTGGTAATGCATTTCTGCTTATTGGAAGTCGAACGCCATTCGTAAGCAAAACTTGATATCGACCTTTTTCAGCATTTTCAATTTTATGAATTCTATCAATTGCAATAATAGCAGAGCGATGAATACGAACAAAAGAATTATCAGGTAAGGTTTTTTCGTAGTGCGTCATGGTTTGCTTTTTGACATAACGACCATCGTTTGTGTATAGTTTTACATAGTCGTCGTAGGCCTCAATATAAATTAATTCTTGCAACGGAATAATATTGATATGCTCGCCATCTTTAATGACAATTCGTTGTCTTTCATCGGGATAGTTATATGCTTGAGTATTTAAATTTCTTTCATTCGGAATGGAAGCAGCCATACATTTTTCCAGCGCTTGTTCGAAACGGTCAAATAAAAATGGTTTTAAAAGATAATCAAGTGCATCAGCGTCGAATGCTTTAACAGCATACTCATCAAAAGCTGTAGTAAAAATGACTTTGGTGGTATGTTGAATCAATTCCAAGACCTCAAAACCATTTAATTTTGGCATTTGAATATCCAAAAAAATTAAATCAGGCTTTTTCTCATCTATCATTTTTACCGCATCAAAACCGTTTTCGCATTCTCCTAAAATTTCAATCGTTGGAATTCTTTCGCAATAATTTCGAAGAATACTTCTCGCCAATGCTTCATCATCAATCAATAGCACTTTCATCTGCAACCGGGATTTTTAGTATTGTTGTAAATTCATTCACTTTTCTACTTGTCGTTAAAAGTTGATTTTCGGCATAAAGCCAATAGAGTTTTTTGCGAAGACTAGTCAAGCCAAAACCTGTTCCTTTTTTCTCTGTCTTATCAGAATCAACTGGGTTTTTCAATTCAAACTTCAAATAATTCAAGTCAACAGTGCACTTTAATGTAATATTTGCTTCGCCAATTTGTCCGTACAATCCAAACTTAATAGCATTTTCAATTAGCGGTTGCAAAATCATGGCCGGCACCTGAATTTCGTCGTTGACTTTGTCATGCTCAAGGTGAAAATATAGTCGATGTGAAAATCGAATTTGTTCAATGGCCAAATACCTTTCAATTTGATCCAATTCCTCACGCAAGGGAACGAACATCTTTTGATTCTTAACGACAGAATGGCGAAGAAATTCAGATAATTTTACGACCATTTTCTGAGCTTCCTCTGGCGAAGAAAGCGTAAGTGCTGAAATCGAATTTAAACTATTGAATAGAAAATGTGGTTGAATATTTTGTTGAATATTCTTGATTTCGGCATTTTTCAAATCTTCTTGAAGTGCCAATAAGCGCTGTGTATTTTGCTGATTACGATACTCATTTTTCAAGAACCACCATTCGTAGAATAAAATACATAGCGCAAAAAACAAGAAAAATAAGTGGACAGTGAAATTGGGCAAAAACAAAAGTGGTTTCCATCCTAAAGGCAAATTCTTAACGAGCAAAGCCATTAAATAACCAACAAGTGCGGTCAACAAAATTAAAATAGAAAGAGGAACAAATGAAAACGTCTGCTTCGGCTGAAAATAGCGAAAAATATTTAAAAGTAGTTGTGCGCTAATGATTACTTCTGCCATTATAAACAAGGCTGCCCAAAGTGACTTTTCCCAAGCGTACCCAGATAGTAAAATGGATAAAGCATACAAGCCACCGAGGCTGCCTGCCAAGATGACTTGTGTGCGCAATTGCTTTGCTTCGGGAAATCCGATTGATTTCATTTATTTAATAACTTTTTATTTCAACTCCTCCAAAAACACACGTTCCCTTTAAAATTAATACTTTTTCTGGAGTAGTTTCATCCATTGGACGTTTCATACGGTTATCTTCCAAGCCTCCGAAAATAGATGTCATATCAGAACGCACTGACCAATCAGCTGGAACAATAATTTCTGCTCCACCAAAAATTGTCGTTAAATCAACCAAAGCGCGCCCTTGAAAATCGGCGTTCATTAAATTAATTTCTGTTCCGCCGAACAAGGTGAAAAGATCAGCCCCTCTGAAGTTTTTTGTTGTTACCTGTTTCTTTATACTTCCGAAAATGGATACCGCATCCACGAAATCGTCGGGAGAAATTTCCGTATCTCCCATCCCGAAAAAATCAGAATTGCCTGCCATTTTTTTCCATTTCTTTGATCCTCGACTTCCAAATTTTGCTTTGTAAATCATGGAAGCGCCAAATGAAATGATAACAATTGGCCACACCATTCTAAAATTTATTAAATCCGGATAGAAATCATCCAATTTAAAAATAATTCCAGCTGCCACTAAAATATAACCGGATAGTCGTTGAAATTTGTGGCGAATCAATATCGTTACCCCAACGCCAATTAAAATTATTTCCCAACTAAAAATCCATCTCGGAATATGCAGTCCTAATTCACGGAATAAATAAAGTAGACCAAATAAAACGATTAATGCACCCGCGATTAGTTTGCCGCGTGTCTTTCCTTTTTCCCATGATAAAAAATCGTGCTGATCTTCGGGTGCTAATTTTTGCTTTTCCATTTTCTCGTATTTTAATTATAAAACAAATCTGGGGAATTAGTTTCAAATCCAGAAGTGGTTATCGGTAAACAGTTTTGAATAGTCGGTAAACGAGCAAAACGACTACATAAAAAAATAAGGACGAAATATTTTTCGTCCTTATTTTTTTATGCTTTTCTATATTTTAATATTAGAGTGTCCCTCTTGCCTCTTGTTCTCTTTCAATTGCTTCAAATAAAGCTTTAAAATTTCCTTTTCCAAAAGACTGGGCTCCTTTTCTTTGTATGATTTCAAAGAACATTGTTGGCCGATCCAAAATTGGTTTCGTAAAGATTTGCAACAAATAACCTTCATCATCTCTATCGATAAGAATCCCTAAGTCCTGCAATGGTTGTAGATCTTCGTCGATTTCTCCGACTCTGTCCAGGACCGTCTCGTAATAAGAAGAAGGTACAGTCAAGAACTCCACGCCTCGCGAACGCAAAGCGGTAACCGTTTCAATAATATTGTCAGTTGCCAAGGCCACATGTTGAACACCTGCTCCACCATAAAAATCAATGTATTCTTCTATTTGAGATTTTTTTCGCCCTTCTGCTGGTTCATTGATTGGAAATTTTATTCTACCATTACCGTTGCTCATTACTTTCGACATCAAGGCCGTGTATTCTGTAGAAATATCTTTGTCGTCAAAGGAGATAAGTTGAGCGAACCCCATTACTTTGGCGTAGAACTCACACCATTTATTCATTTCATTCCAACCCACATTTCCAACCATATGGTCAATGAATTTCAATCCTGTATCTGCAGCTCTGAAATCCGGTTTCCATGCTCTATATCCTGGCAAGAAAACACCATGGTAAGCGCTTCTCTGTACAAAAACATGAACTGTTTCACCATACGTATGAATTCCAGAAAAAACCACTTTGCCATCCGCATCTTCTCGCGTAATGGGTTCCATATAAGATTTAGCTCCTCTTTTTACCGTTTCTTCATGCGACTTTTTCGCGTCATCAACCCACAAGGCAACAACTTTAACTCCATCACCATGTGCATTAATATGCGCATTAATGGGCCCGTCAGCTGTTAGTGGAGAAGTTAAAACAAGGATGATTTTATCTTGCTTCAAAACGTAAGAAACTGTATCCTTCGAGCCTGTTTCTAAGCCACGGTATGCCAAAGGTTGAAAGCCCCAACAATGCTGATAGTACATCGCTGCTTGCTTTGCATTTCCCACATATAGTTCTACAAAGTCAGTACCTAACAAAGGTAAAAAATCCTCTGCTTGTTTATTTACTTTCTCTAATTTTAATGATGTTGTGTCTGTTGACATACTTGATTTTTTTAATTTTATTACTGCATTTTAAAAACTATAATGTTCTAGATTTAAAACCTACACATATTCTACTTCATTTAGAATAACCAACTAGTTTTATACGTTCCGTCTTCTAAATCCACTGCTGCTTGCGTTAATTTTAACGGTTTGAAAGTGTCAACCATAACAGCTAACTCTCCTGTTTCTTTTTTACCTATACTTCTCTCGTAAGCGCCGGGATGCGGTCCATGTGGTATTCCACCGGGATGCAAGGAAATAAAACCTTTCTCCACGTGGTTTCGACTCATAAAATCTCCATCCACATAATACAAAACCTCGTCTGAATCGATATTGCTATGATTGTAGGGTGATGGAATTGATTTCGGATGGTAATCATATAATCGAGGCACAAAAGAACAAATGACGAAATTGTGCGCTTCAAAAGTTTGATGCACGGGAGGTGGTTGATGCACACGCCCCGTAATCGGTTCAAAATCGTGAATTGAAAATGCATAAGGGAAATTAAATCCATCCCAGCCCACAACATCAAAAGGATGCGACGCATAAATGACTTCATGTATTACATTTTCTTTTTTAATTTTAATTAAAAAGTCTCCTTTTTCTTTGTGCGTTTCCAGTTCGTTTGGCGCCCGCAAATCGCGCTCACAATAAGGCGAATGCTCCAATAGTTGACCAAAATTATTCCTGTATCTTTTAGGGGTAACAATCGGCGAAAAAGACTCCACAATAAGCAATCGGTTGTCCTCTGCGTCAAAATCAATTTGGTAAATAATTCCCCTAGGAATCACCAAATAATCACCATATGAAAACGTAATATTTCCCAATTGCGTACGAAGTTTGCCCGTTCCCTTGTGAATGAAAATTACTTCGTCCGCATCTGCATTTTTATAAAAATAATCTCGTAATGACTCTTGAGGAGCAGCACAAGCCACATGAACATCATTGTTGTACAAAAGAATTTCTCGGCTTTGCAAAAAATCTTTTTGCGGGGGCACATTCATGCCTTTCAACATTCGTGCTGAAATATTTTTATCCACAGCTGGTTTTGGAGAAACATCTTTAGGTTCGCTAACACTTTTCACTTGAGTAGGAGGAGAAACATGATAAAGCAAGGAAGATAATCCGTGAAAACCTTCCGTTCCAAAAAGCTGTTCATAATATATTCCTCCATCCGGATTTTCGAATACCGTATGTCGTTTATGAGGAATTTCCCCTAGTTTATGATAAAATGGCATATTCTGAATGATTTTTATTGAATAAAATAAGCGTTTTTACTTTTTCTTCAAATGGAAGTCACTCTGCATTCGATTTAATTAAATGCACGAGTCGTATTCCTATTTTAAGTTACACAATTGCGATTCATACAAATATAAAGATTCGCAATGAAAGGAAGAAATACAATTTATTTAACTATTAAAATTTAACGGATAAAGATTGTGTTGAAAATTTATCAATCACAAGACTCAATCAACAAAAAGGAAAGTTTAAATTTGTGCCAAACAAATAATAAGGATGAAGAAGGTATTAGTTATTGGTGCAGGTGGACAGATTGGCACTGAATTAGTTTTAGAGTTAAGAAAACGTTTTGGAAATCAGTCTACCATCGCTTCGGACATAAAGCCCGACTGTCCTAAATTGCTCACTGACGGGACTTATAAACAATTGGACATAATGGACCGTGATGCTGTTCGGAAATATATCATTGATGAAAATGTTACCGAAGTTTATCTTTTGGCTGCATTATTATCAGCAACTGCTGAAAAAAATCCCGATTTCGCATGGAAACTCAATATGGAAGGACTTTTCACTATTCTAGACCTAGCCAAGGAAGGACACATTCAAAAAGTATTTTGGCCTAGCTCAATTGCTGTTTTCGGTCCAACTACTCCTAGAAAAAAAACACCCCAATTTACGATTATGGAGCCCGCAACTGTTTATGGAATATCCAAGCAAGCTGGTGAAAGATGGTGCGAATACTATGCGAACAAACATGGTGTTGATGTGAGAAGTATTCGTTATCCTGGTTTGATTTCCTATACGAGCGCACCTGGCGGAGGAACAACTGATTATGCTGTTGATATTTTCTACAAAGCAAAAAATACAGGTCATTTTGATTGTTTCTTGAAAGAAGATACAAGACTTCCTATGATGTTTATGGACGACGCCATTCGCGCGACAGTTGATCTGATGCAAGCGCCGGCAGAAAAAATCAAAATTCGCTCCTCTTATAATTTATCTGGTTGCGATTTCACACCAGCTGAATTAGCTGATGAAATAAAGAAGCACATACCTGCGTTTTCAATCAGCTATGTGCCCGATTTTCGACAAACAATCGCAGATAGCTGGCCAGACTCAATTGATGATGCTAGAGCACAACAAGATTGGGGTTGGGAAACAAAATTCGATACACAAAAAATGGTGACTGAAATGATTGAAAATGTAATTGTCTAGTTATTTCGAACCTTTTCCCATCTTTGATGTTCATAAATGAATCTTTATTTACCTTTTCATGAGATTTTCAAAAATAAATTGTACTTTTCGGTTGATTTAACAGAACATTTGTAACCATGAACAAAAAATCTTTATTTCCTCTTGTTTTTTGCCTAGCATTAATTTCGAATTTCGCTCTCTCCAGCGATTTTGGTATTTTGCAGTCTGACCAAACAAATCAAAAGGACCGCAAAGGTCAAAAACAAGGTTTGTGGATATATTACGGAAAAGACAGGCCAGAAGCTGGTATTCCTGCAAATGGTAAGATTGAAGAAGGTCCTTACGAGGACGACCGCCGCGAAGGAGTATGGATAAAATACCACAATGACGGTATGACTCCTCGTATCAAAGGCACTTATGTAAACAATCGCCCGCAAGGTACCTACATGAAAATTCATCCGAATGGTAAAGTTAAAGAAATTGGTACTTTCGAGCGGAATTCTTACCGTGATTCACTGAAACGATATCATGAGAACGGAATTCTTGAGTATGCCGCAAATTACAACGAAAATGGTCAAGAAAATGGGGTTGTGAAATACTTCTATCCAAACGGTCAAATTGAATTTGAATATAAATCTGTTAATGGAAAGCCCTTAGGTAAGGCTACTCGCTATTACGAAAATGGTGATGTTAAAGAATTAATCGAATACGGAACAGATGGGACAGTTATAAGTTCCATTGAAAAAGAAATGGTGAAAGCTAATATTTCGATAAAAGATCCTGGAGCGTCTAAAGAAAAACCACCTCATGTTGTTCGACCGAGAACAAAAGGATCCAAATTCCACATAAATGGATATAATAAATGTTACAATAATAACGACGAAATTTGGCAAGATGGCGAATTCCGAAATGGTGAATTGTGGGATGGAAAAGTTTATGTCTATGATGAAGACGGAATCTTACTTAAGTTAAAAGTCTTTAAACAAGGATTCTATCACTCGGAAGGGCAACTCTAAAAGATAAATATAATTTAAAAAGGCTCTTTTAGAGCCTTTTTTTTATGACTTGCAAATGAAAACAAATACTATAAATCTTAACGAAATCATTCGTCTTTCACCATCAGTTGATAAAGTAGGCGTGGAAGAACGTTGCGCACGTTTCCAAACACGAAGTCTCAAAAACGAAGCGAAATGGCACGGCATGAACATGGTCTTGAGCATGATAGACTTAACGACTTTGGAAGGAAAAGACACGCCTGGAAAGGTAAAACAAATGTGCTACAAAGCACATCACATGCATAACGCTATTGCGGGTCTGCCTTCTGTTGCGGCAGTTTGCGTTTATCCAACAATGGTAAAATTAGCGAAAAAGGAACTGTTAGGCACTGATGTTAAAGTCGCTTCTGTTTCTACAGCTTTTCCAAGCGGACAAGCGCCAATGTCTTTAAAATTAGACGATACCAAATTTGCTGTCGATAGTGGTGCTGATGAAATTGACATGGTTATATCTCGGGGTAAATTTCTTTCGGGAGAATATAACTTCGTTTTCGATGAAATTGCTGCTATCAAAGCTGTCTGCGGAAATGCCCAACTAAAAGTTATCCTAGAAACTGGTGAACTTTCGACTTTAGACAATGTGCGTTTGGCAAGCGATATCGCTATTCATGCTGGAGCAGATTTCATTAAAACTTCTACCGGAAAGATTCAGCCTGCGGCAACAATGCCTGTAACTTACACGATGTTGCAAGCTATCCGTGATCATTATGTTTCTACTGGGAAAATGGTCGGAATGAAGCCCGCAGGTGGAATTTCAACTTCTAAATTGGCCTTACATTATTTGGTTATGGTAAAAGAAACCTTGGGAGACGATTGGTTGAGCAATACTTACTTCCGTTTTGGAGCAAGTAGTTTAGCTAACGACGTTCTCATGCAAATTCAAAAAGCAAAAACTGGAATTTATTCATCACCCGATTATTTCTCAATTGATTAATCATGAGTAAAAAAACACAAGATATTTGGTCCTACGCGCCAGCACCTGAAAGTTCTAAAGTTGTTCAAATCAAAGAAAAATACGATTTGTATATCGACGGGAAATTCGTGAAACCGAGTTCAGGAAAATACTTTAAAAGTATCAATCCAGCCAATGAAAAGGAAATTTGTTCAATCGCTTACGGAAACGAAAAGGACGTTGATTTAGCCGTAAAAGCAGCTCGAAAAGCTTACAATACAGTCTGGTCGAAATTATCAGCAGCTGAACGTGGTAAGTACATTTTCCGTATTGCGCGCATGATGCAAGAACGCTCACGAGAGCTGGCCATTGCGGAATCCATCGATTCTGGAAAAACGATACGAGAAGCTCGAGATATTGATATTCCCTTGGCTTGCAATCACTTTTTCTATTACGCAGGTTGGGCAGATAAATTAGAAGAAGCTTTTCCAGGTAGAAAACCAAAATCTCTTGGTGTTGCTGGACAAATCATTCCTTGGAATTTCCCTTTGCTTATGGCAGCATGGAAAATTGCTCCTGCCCTAGCGACTGGAAATACAGTTGTAATCAAACCTGCGGAAACAACTTCGCTAACAATGATGATTTTAGCAGATATTATCCACGAAGCGGGATTGCCAGGAGGTGTTTTCAATGTGGTTTCTGGTTACGGAGACACAGGTGCTGCAATTGTCAATCATCCAGACGTAAATAAAATTGCCTTCACTGGTACGACTGCCGTTGGAAA
>JBDNIA010000178.1:0-7496 GCA_041688525.1 Crocinitomicaceae bacterium
ATAAAAAAAATTAAAGGCACCTAACATCACCCTATGCACCAGCACAAGTTTTTCCTTCGTTGTTATCGATAATTTGAACCAAATTATTTCTATATTTTGAAAACTAAATTAGTATATCAGTCGTGCCGAGTGCATGGCTGTAACCGTCAGACTGCGCAAAAACTAACACTCCATTTTTGATAAATTATCCATTGCCAATACCTTGATTTTCGGTATCTTGAAAGGGTAAAGCCAAAACTCTTTTTCTATGGATTTTATTCAAGGATTTAATCGGAACCAATTGCAAATGTTGTCGTTTGATGCGTTTGTGAAACCTGATTCTTGGGCGCGAGTGGTGGATTTGTTTGTAGACGTTTTGCCGATCAATGCACTCGGTTTTAAAGAAGAACTTGCAAACGAAGGACGTCCGCCCTATGCTCCAGCTGATTTACTAAAATTATTTTTATATGGATACAAGAGTCAGCTTCGATCATCTCGAAAGCTCGCGCATGCCTGTGAAGTAAACATGGAAGTGATTTGGCTGCTGAAAGGCCTTCGACCTTCCGCTCGTAAAATTGCGTACTTCCGAAAAAATAATCCTGTTGCTTTCAAGCAAGCCTTCCGCTATTTTGTAGTAATGCTGAAAGAGATGAACCTTATTGACGGAGAAACAATTGCCATTGATTCATTTAAAATAAGAGCGCAAAACGCGTTGAAAAACAACTTTAATCAAAAGAAAATTGATAGACACTTGGAATACATCGACGGTAAAATAGATGACTACCAGAGACAGATAGAACAAGAAGATAGTGCAGATGAAAAACAAAAAATAGAAGCTAAAATCATCTACCAAAACAAAAAGAAAGACAACTACAAAAGAATCGAAAAACAGCTGGAAGATACCGGAGAAGCGCAAATTAGTCTGACTGATCCTGATGCCAAAAGTGTCATTTTGCACCGTAACATTGTAAATGTTGGTTACAACGTCCAGGCGGGTTGCGATAGTAAATACAGGCTTTTTGTCAATAACGATACCGGAACAGTCAACGACACCCATGCACTTTCGCCAATGGCCTTGGACGCGAAAGAACTCTTAGGACTTGAAAAGATGAAAACACTTAAAGACAAAGGCTACACAACAGGCAAGCACATTGATATTTGTGCCAAAAACAACATCACTACCTACTCGTCTCCCAAAGAAAACGCCTCGATGAAAAAGGGATTGTTCGACTTGAAAACATTTATCTACGACAAAGAAAATGACCACTATACTTGCCCTGCCAATGAATTTTTGAAAACCAATGGTGTAAATACAAAATTAGAAACCATCAATAAATTTGTTGATGGTGCTTCAGTTCAAAAAGTGGGGGACTTAAACTTTAACATTTGCCGAGATAATTTAGATGATATGGTGACTGTTCATGAAGGAAAAGTTTGTCAAAGCATATTAGATTTATACAATAAAAACGCCATAGTCGTTGAACCTGCAGGCGCCTTAACAACTGCTGTATTAGAACAATTTCAATCAGAAATAAAAGGCAAAAACGTAGTTTGTTTAATTAGTGGTTCTAATAACGACATTACCCGAACTGAAGAAATAAAAGAACGCGCCCTACTTCATTCTGGACACAAACATTACTTCATAGTTCGTTTTCCACTAAGGGCAGGTGCTTTACGTGAATTTTTAACAGACATATTAGGCCCAAATGATGACATCACTCATTTTGAATATTCAAAAAAGCATAACCGAAATTCCGGCCCAGCAGTCGTTGGTTTAGAATTAGATAACCCGAATGATATTGATAACCTCATTCAAAAAATGAAAGCCAAAAACTTCTTTGGTGAATATCTTAATGATAGGCCCGATTTATTTGAGCTTTTAGCCTATTAAGAACTTTACTACTTTCCACCCATCAGCTTCGCCACATACTTCCCAATAATATCAAACTCCAAATTAATCTTGTCTCTGATTGCGGCAAGAATATTTTGTTAAAAATTTGTTGGTCTTCGAAATTTAAAGTAAATTAACGAGGTTAAACAATATTAATTAACTTACTCTTTAAATTTTTACCTATGAAAAAGTTAAATCTGTTTTATTCATTTATTCATTTATTTGAGTCTTGTAACAACATATAGTTTTTCCCAATCTCAAATACCTTTTAAAACCACGTCCTCCTTGGTTAACCGATTTCCAGTAGAAACTGATGGATTTTTAGTTTTAAACCAATATGGTAATCCAGAAGTCGCAAGATGGGAAGTAACTTTTTTGAAACCCTCATTCACCGAAAATGTGGGTATTACGTCATTTTCAACCGATCGAATTGTAGATATACGGAATAGTTATTTCACAAATTTAGTAGATCTTCCAGAGAGTAGTTTTGGGTATGGTTTCATCAATATTACGGGTTACAGTGCCGGAAACAACGTGATTGTAACGGATGGTCCTATCGGGTACACATGTGTAGGATGTGTGGATGAAACTTATTGTTCGCCAGGTTGCAACGGTGATACTTATGCATATAGCCTTGATGTTTTTGGCCCCGCAGGTGCAGGTTATGGATTTTTAGTTTTTAACTCTGCTCATCGTCCAGGGAATGCTCCTTTTTATCAGTATTTTAGCACAGGTGATTGGAATACTTTTGAATACGGTCAAACTGAATATATACGTGATCATTATATGTTTCCATACAATCAAACGTTTGTTATAACATCTCAAGGTTCTTATGATCCAGCCAATCACGATAGATTAATTAAAATAAACGCAAGCAGTATACCAACCAATGTTGTCTATAAAGACAAGAATGGTACACCAATATCAGGCGACATAAGAGGTATTAGAAAAGCCCAAGGTGACTGGAATCATTACAACAATATGGATATTTCTGCGACTAATCCGATTACTTTTTGTAACGGAGGTTATAATCAGGCAGTTTTGGCAATAAATGCACAAAAGTCAAATTGGCAATGGGAAACCAGTGCGGCTTGGTCTACTGAATCTAGCTTCTTTAGTGTTGCACCTATTTCCACTCGCCCTTCTTTAGGATGTAATGGTACTTCTTGGACTGTATATGGTCAAGCAAATAACCAAGGAACAGCTGCTGCTCGTGCTGCTGGTGCTACAAAGCCATGTAAATGGAGTTGGATTAAAGTTACTAACGATACGGTTTTCGTTGGATATGTAAATGGTGTGCCGAATTACACGGTTTCTACAACGTATAATTGGACACCATGCAGTGGGACTGCTCAACAAAATCCTAATAATCCTTGGATTGATTGGCCAACTTTGGCAGAAAGTGTAACTTTCACCCCCAAAGATCCAAACAACTTTACTGGTCAAATTATTATTAACGCCAGTGAGAACAGCATTAAATACGAAATTTCAGGTGAGAATGTAAATTTAGCAGAATTGGAAAATGGATTATATCATGCATTGTTTCAATTCCCAGATCAAAGTATACATTCAACATATGTTTTGTTTGAAGATGACGACCAAACAAATGATTTTTTAAGTAACCATCTTACGGCATTTGTAAGTCCAGTGCCAGTTCCAAACAATGAGTTTGTTTTAAATTTGGAGTCAGACATTGCTTTAGATTTTCAATTTAAGTTAATATCTTTAACGAGTGAAATTTTAATTGATCGGAGCTTTCAAATTAGTGAACAAGAAACCCTGAAAGAATATTTAACAATTGATGAGTATAATACCCCTGGCATGCTAATTTGTCAATTTATTTTTTCAGATGGCTCAGTTAAAAGCTTTAGTATAACAAAACTCTAATTATTTTCCCAATTTTATGAAGCTCGTCTTACTTTCTCTATTATTTATTAATACCATTTGTTTCTCTCAAACAATCCAGTCTCAAAAAACCTTTGGGACTGGGTTTGACGAAACAAATTACAATTCTAAAGTTTATGACAACCATTTATATCTCTTTGTAACCCCTGAAACAGCAGGTTTAAGTCAAGACAAGACGGTTGCGGGATTTAATTTTTACGATGGTTGGTTTGTTAAAATGGATATAAACTTTAACGCCATTGATCAATTTGTATTTGGAGGTAATAGTGGAGATAGTGGAATAGATTTCGTGAAGTGCGATAATGGTGATTTTATATTACTGCTATCATCCTCGTCTGATAGCTCTGGCAACAAGAGCACAGCAAGTTTTGGGGCAATTGATTTCTGGGTTATCCGTATTTCGAATTCCGGCAATATTATTTGGCAAAAATCTATTGGTGGAAATTTGGAAGAGTTGGGCAATAAAATTTTGAAAATTTCAGATAATCGTTATTTAATTTCAGGAACAAGTACCTCTTTAATTTCTGGGAATAAGACCGTTCCAACAAATGGGTTATTTGATATTTGGTCGGTTTTTATTGATGGCCAGGGAAATATTTTATCCCAATCTAGTTATGGGGGATCAAGTGCTGAATTTTTTGGAGATGTATGTTATATAGATAATTCTAATCAAATTGTTTATTCGGTTAATTCGTCATCCCCCCCGTCTGGTAATAAAACAACAAATCTAACAGGATACAAGGATGCATGGATCTTTACAACGGATACACTTGGCAATATGCTGAACCAAGTTTCTTATAGCACAGGTTCCAACACAGAAGTTTATAGTTTTGCGATAAGCTCAAACGGCAGTAAAATTTTAGTCTCTATTGACAGCGATGTTAATTTGGGAGGCGATAAAACGGTGCCAGGTTTTGGTGATTATGACGCTTGGGTGGTTTTTTTGGATTTAAATTTGAACGAATTGGACCAAAAGGTTTACGGAGGTTCTGGTTCTGATGGCATTCAAAATTTTTACAACGATGGATTGAACTTCATTCTTGCTTGCACGAGCACTTCACCTATTGGGGGCAATAAAACGGAAACTAATTTCGGAAGTGGAGACGCCTGGATTGTGTGCATTGATGCAAATGGAAACATACTCTGGCAAAAAACAGCTGGTGGGTCTGGAAATGAAAAGGTAAGAACAGCAGGTAAAAGCGGGTCTGATCAATATGTGATAGTTTGCAATAGTCTCTCTGGCATTAGCGGAAATAAAACTGTTCCACTTTATGTTTCTGGTTCTTCAGATTTGTGGCTCTTCAAATTAAACTCGACACTCGATGTACAAACAATTCAGCACGAAATGGACTTGATTGTCGCACCCAATCCATTCGAAGATGAGGTGACTTTTTCATGGAACAAAAACCAAGAAAAAGTGGTTCTGGAAATACTGGATGTTCAAGGAAAAATAATGGATAAACGGATTATTTTGAATGGTTCAGCAGTGAAATGGTCATCTGAAAATTTGACGTCTGGTGTTTATTTCTATCAAATAACAACAAATTCTGGCAGTAACATCGGTAGAATTGTTAAGCGTTAAGATTTTAAATAGAAGTGGTAATTTGTGATATGGAAAGTCAGATAGTAAACTATTTTCCCATCAGCTTCGCCACATACTTCCCAATAATATCAAACTCCAAATTAATCTTGTCGCCAACTTTTAATTGATGAAAGCTCGTGTGCTCATACGTGTAAGGTATTACGTAAACGGAGAATTGATTGTCTTTGGAATCGACAACGGTTAAACTTGTTCCGTTTACAGTGATGGATCCTTTTTCAACGGTTGGCGAACTGCCGTCGTATTCGAAAGTATATTTCCAACTTCCGTTTTGGTCGTCAATAGAAATGCATTTGGCAGTTGTGTCTACATGTCCTTGCACGATGTGTCCATCCAAACGACCGTTCATGATCATGCATCTTTCTAAGTTAATTTTCGATCCGACTTTCCATTCACCAAGGTTTGTTTTGTCTAAGGTTTCTTGGATGGCAGTAACAACGTAATTTTCTGCTTCAACCGACACAACTGTCAAGCAGCAGCCGTTGTGTGCCACACTTTGATCTATTTTTAGTTCGTGCGTAATGGCAGATTTCACCGTAAAGTGGATGTTATCTTGTTCGTGAACAATGTTTTCGATTGTTCCCAACGTTTCAATAATTCCTGTAAACATTATTTGTTGTATATAATATGAATAAATCCTTGTAATTCAAATGGCTCTTCGCCTGAAAGCTTTATTGCGTATGCTTTGCAAATATAAAAGTAGACACCTTCTGTAACAGATAAATTGCTTTTTTGGTCAAAACCGTTCCAATTTATCATCGGGTCTTCTGTAAAAAATACTTGGTCACCCCAACGATTGAAAACTCTGAAATCTACCTTAGAAATGAATTTATAAGGCAATAGCGCATGATACAAGTCGTTTGGTCCGTCGCCGTTGGGTGTAAAAACATTTGGCAAACTGTAAACGGGATCACAATTGTCTACACAAACGGTTTGTGAAGCAACGCTAATGTTATTGTATTGTACCGAATCGGAAGCAGTAACGAAATAACAACCGGCAATCGAGTTATCCGATTGATATACGTAAAAAGTGTCTATATCAGAGTTTATTGTTTTGATAATTTCAAAAGGTCCATTCTCGGTTGGAGAATAATGAATTTGATAAGCTACAACATCATCTGCGCAAGAATTGTTTGGGTTTGTCCATGTGATGAGGTTGGTGAGCGTTTCGCAATTGGGAACGATGGAAACAGAACCAGGAGCACAAGGCGGCGTAAAATCAAAAGCTGCGGCACAAACGTATTGCGACCAATTGTACAAGGTATCGGGAAGTGTATTCAATGAATATCGACCAACACTTCGCACTTTATAACATTGTTCGATGTCATTGACCAAGTTGTATTCGGCGAAGAAATTGGTGTCGACAGTTGCTAAAAGGGCAAAGGGCTGACCAATTCCGCTTGATTTGTAAATTTCATAAGCGAAGTTATTCCAAGGCGTCAAATCTTCCCAATTGAGTTGTATCCCATTATCGACAGAAGTTGGTTTTATGAAAATGGATGGCGCAATAGCACTTCGACCAACTGCAACGCCATTGTTCACGAGTTCAACTTGATAGTTGTACTGAAACGCAGTGGTTTTAATATTGCTATCGACGAAAAACGTATCCAGAGCCAATAGACTTGACGAAATATTCGAGGAAAAAACTAAAGTAGTGGGCAATGCAAATCCTTCTCCGTTATACAATCGATATTGATACGGTCCTGTGTAAAGTGTCGTGTCCAATTCTCTTGGGTGCGTCCAACGAATAGAATCGATACCGAAATCGAAATCTGTGCTGTCAACGGAAACGTTCGTAATGATTGGTAAATCAAAAGGTAAACTGACGCAAACTGGAGGAACCACGCAACTTTCTGCGCCATTTGGGTAAATTGCAGTTACCGTATAACAGTATTTATTTCCAGCAACAAGCGGCCCGAAATCAGTGTAAGTTATCGAATCATTGGCTTGTCTTTTTCCGATTAGTTTATAACCCAAATTCAACGCTTCTTTCGCGCCACAGCAAGAATTAGACGAATACGCACTATCTGATTTTCTGTAAATATGGTAACCAATAACGTTTGGACAATCCGCTATATCCCACACTAAATTTGCGGCACTTAAATTGGCTGAAATTTGAAG
>JBDNIA010000001.1:0-6845 GCA_041688525.1 Crocinitomicaceae bacterium
TGGAGATGAGCTCATTATCCGTGACGCCAAGGGCTCAATTCAGTATAGAGGCGATGGCATTTTTATAGCAGGAGGTGCTGGTGTTACTCCATTTATAGCCGTTCTGAGGCAGCTTCATGCTGAAAATAAAATTGCGAATAATAAACTCATTTTTACTAATAAGACTGAAAGTGATATAATTCTAAAAGAAGAGTTGAACGAGATCCTTGGCGAAAATTTCACCAATACCCTTACGGAAGAAAAAAAAGATGGTTATGAAAATAGAAGAGTTGATCTTGCTTTCTTGAAGGAAAAAATAACAGACTTTGATCAACACTTTTATGTTTGCGGACCTCCATCATTTGTAGAGGCCATTTCACAGACTCTTAATGTTTTAGGTGCGAAATCCGATATGGTAGTAATGGAAAAATAAAGTACAAAGCTAATTCATTTTTCAGGGAAAGCTGAATAAAAATTAATTTAGCTTCTTAGAATTTTCCCTATAATCAGTAATAACAAAAATTAAAAAATTAAAAACTTAAAAATGCAAAATCAACTATTTATTCTTCTAATCGCCACATTCTTTGCTGGATGTTCAAACGATGATACAGCTACTTCAAATGACAATACTGCTGCTTCAGGTGATACAGTTATCTTAAAAGCGACTGCTTCGATAATGGCTAAAAGCAATAGTAAGGTTACTGGAACAGTTACCTTTATTCAAAATATTAATGAGGTTTCTATGACCGCAAATATATCCGGATTAACACCTGGAAATCATGCCATTCATATACATGCGGTTGGTAATTGTAGCGCAGATGATGGAAGTTCGGCAGGAGGACATTGGAACCCAACCAATGTAAATCATGGGAAGTGGGCATCTGATCCTTTTCATATTGGAGACATTGGTAATATTGTAGCAGACTCAACTGGTAACGGAACTATTAGTAGAGAAACAGATTTATGGTGTATCAACTGTGATGATGAAACAAAAAATATTTTAGGGAAATCTATTATTATTCACGAAGGAATAGATGATTTCTCTTCCCAACCATCTGGTGCTGCTGGTGCTCGAATTGGTTGTGGAGAAATTATGCTGAAATAAAAAGTTAGAAATATAAACTATTAATTGAGCCTTAAATCTCGATTATTTTACTTAAAAAATGACAAATTTAAATAAACAAGAAATTCAAGACAGAATGAAAGAAATTGACACTGCTTGGGGTCTTAACGAAAACTTCATTAATCGAGAAATTATTTTTAAGAATTTCATAGAAGCATTTTCCTTTATGACATCAGTTGCTCTGATAGCCGAAAAAGCAGGTCATCATCCAACTTGGAAAAATGTATATAATACAGTAAACATTAGTCTTAACACCCATGATGCTGATGGACTCACAAATAAAGATTTCCAATTGGCAAAAGGTATTGATCAGATATTAAAAAGCTTTGGGCAATAAAGTCTACTGTCTCTGACAAGTTGTTCTTACTGTTGCCCTTTTTCAAGAAAGAAAAAATTGCTCTTAGCTGACATTTTAGTTTTAGGTGTAACGACAAAAAAAGCAAAAATTACAAACGCCATTATTTGATTTTTTGACGCATTAAAAATTAGACAGAATTAATTCAAGAGATAATTATGAAACATTTCATAAAAAATGCACTTACTATTATTTTCTTTTTAAACCTATCCGCAACATTCGGTCAGGTTGATAAAGCTGGTAACAAGAATAAAAAATTCCAATTCAATGCAATTGCAGAGCTTGGGTTTCTTAATGTTTTTGACCATAAAATTCAATTCAGCAATTCAGGAACAAATTTTGATTACCGAAAAGACGGCGGGCAAGATGTTCTATTTCCTGTAAGTCGTTTTTCATTGGAATTAGAATCAAATAGAAATACATTTTACCTCCTTTATCAGCCGTTAAGGATTGAATCACAAGTGCTTTTGAAAAATGACTTAATAGTGGATAATGAGCTATTTATTTCGGGGTCTAGTGTTAAGCTGTTGTATAGCTTTCCCTTTTACCGGTTTAGTTATACGCGAGAATTATTTCCAAATCGACCAAAGTTTAATTTTGCGCTTGGCGGTAGTATTCAGTTAAGAAATGCTACTATTTCATTTGAATCAGCGGATGGCTCGATATATAGAACAAATAGAGATGTCGGAATCGTTCCAGCATTAAAATTAAAAACAAATTATCATTTTAATGATTGGTTTTATGCAGAGATTGAAGCGGACGGAATTTATGCCCCTGTTAGTTATTTAAACGGAAGCGATAATGAAGTAGTTGGCGCGATTTTAGATGCCAGTTTGCGTGCGGGTGTCAGTATTGTTGATCATGTTGATGGTTTTCTCAATTTGCGCTACTTAGGCGGTGGAGCTGTTGGCACTTCGGATAATGATGACGGTCCTGGAGATGGATATGTAAGAAATTGGCTTCATTTCGGAACTGTAACAGTCGGTTTTAAATATAAGTTTTAATATCGATTTGTAAAGATCTCGACTTGAAACGGACAGGTTGGCAACAGTTCGAAAATTCTAAATAATATAAAAAATCAATAAATCCTTATCCAATGCCAAAACAAATGAAAGTACAAAAACACAATATCAATATACTAGGAAATGACACAGTAAAGTTGAGTTCTCTTAGGAAGTTTCTGCTGAATAACTATTCAAAAAAGGTAAATGTTTCTTTGTATTTCAGTATAAAAAGCTTCTTTCGAGTGATGCACAACGGTGTTGATTTAGTAATATTAGACGGCTTGAATGAAAAAGGATGGTCACCTGAAAAACAATCTGAATTATTGAAAAGTATTAAAGTGCGCTTTCCTGAAACGGAAGTAATCATCCATACCTCAAATGATGATGTATCAGTTGCAGTTGAATCCATGCGTTCTGGAGCCAAGGATTACATAATTAAGGACAACAGATCGTGGCTTAGAATTGGTCTGCTGATTGATAGAATTGTGGCCCAACCTACAAAAGCACTCGTTGCTGAATGGGGGGTTATGAAGTTCACTGGCTGGCTTTTACTTATCTTTCTTATTGTATCTTCAACTGCTGTCCTGGTACTCATGTGATGTAATCCATTTTTTCTAACTGAAAAATTGCATATAATATACATTTGAGAACAATATGTAAAGACTTATTATTAATTATCTTAAGGCCATTTTGAAATGTATACCTGATAACTTATCCCACCATAACGAAAGTGCGCACCAAACCAAATCATAGTTAATAGTTGTAAATAAGGCCTGGGCAAATAAGAAACGGTTTAAAATCCCAAAAATAGCCTAGAGTGAGTTTATTCAAATTTGAGCTAAAAATAAATTTAAAGAACAGAAGTAGCTTGAGAAAAACTCAACTGCTCTAATCGAAAAAAAAAATTATGAAAGCATTACAAGTAACTAAATATACAGACCTAAAAGACGCATTGTCAATAAACGAAACTGTAAAACCAGTAATCAATACTACAAGCATTCTCATTAAAGCCAAAGCAGCAGCAATCAACCCTATAGATTATAAACTAGTAAGTGGAGACTTAAAAGACATGGTTCCGCTGAATTTTCCCAGTTCAATAGGTTTTGACGTAAGCGGTATCATAATCGAGAAAGGTGAGGAAGTCACTGGCTTTGAAGTAGGAGATGCAGTATATGCGCGAGTTCCTCAAAATCAAATGGGGACGGTGGCTGAATTTGTCGCTGTTGATTTTACAGTAGCATCAAAAAAGCCAGTAAATATTTCCTTTGAAGAAGCGGCTAGTTTGCCTTTAATCGGCCTTACTTCCATACAAGCTTTGGAACGGGTTGGACTTAAGACAGATGACCATATACTTATTCATGCGGGTTCTGGCGGCGTAGGTAGTTTTGCCATTCAATATGCCAAGGCGAAAGGAGCTTACGTTAACACAACCACGAGTACAGAAAATCTAAAATGGGTGAAAGCACTTGGAGCTGACCGAGTTATTGACTACAAAAAAGAAGATTATAAATCCATTGTTTCTGACTTAGATGTCGTTTTTGATACCTTAGGTGGCGACTACACACTGGATGCCTTCCAGATTATTAAATCTGGCGGAAAAGTAACCAGTATAGCCAATATTCCAGATGAGGAAACCGCCGCGATGATGGGAATAGAGGGATATAAATTACCTGAAAACTTTTCTATAGCGATGGATGAAAAGTCAGCGAGTTATAAATTTACTTGGATGCAACCCAATGGCGAGCAACTTGATGTCATATCAGCCATGGTCGAAGATGGTAAAATAAAACCTGTCATAGATAAGGTTGAATCTTTCGAGGATGGTATCGAGGCCTATTTGTATTTAGCTACTGGAAGAGCCAAAGGGAAAGTGATAATTAGCATTCCTTAATTAACCTACATTTAGTAGAATAAAGGAAGTCCTCAATGACAAAATCTTTGAAATAGACGAAAATGAAATAGTTAGAGACACAAAAATCTACAATTGAAAAATATCAGTAGGTGTGTTTATTATAATGGCTTTGGTTCCCATCATCGCAACGGGTGAACGAATGAGATCTGGGTGTTTTGTTAATACAGTTATCCAATCGTCGTCATCAAAATTTTTAGCTTTACCCATTAACTCTTTGTAAAGGAGTTTTTCAGAATCAGCGAGCTGCTCCAGCGAAACGCTCAATAGCGCCGCAAAATGTAAGAGTTGGGTTCCCGTAAAAAGTGCTTTGGTAATGTCTACAATGTTAATTACAACATTAAATGTCAGAGCATAAGCCAAGGTTTGTTTGCCTTTATTGGACTCAGGATCCATATACAGTGTGATTTGATTTTTTGAACTATTGATTATCATTTTATATGTGATTTTAATATCTTGTCATATCGAGCGAGTCAACACTTTTATATTAATTGAATTTCTGAAATTTATAAATTCGGATATATGTCCTATTTTGACTTTAAAGGAGAGATAGCTCATTGAACCCTTTTTTCTTGCGACTCGCACGTGACTTTATTCTAGTATGCCTGTTTTATTAGAAATTCGAATTGTTCTTGACATTCTAAAATTCACATTTTAGATATCTTTCAAACTTTTACTTGATATGTTGAAAGACGTCGAACGTTTTATCAAAATTATGTAATACTAGCTTTAATTGTCTGGTATCTGCATCGTATTCTCTCCATTTTAATACTGGAGGACAATATAAATGCAAACAAACGGAGCGATTTTCATAACTATTTATATATCTATAAAAGGTCATAGGTTTCTGCATGTAAGAATAGCTTTGAGGAGTTAAAGGAACTGAACTAACTTGTTCAAGTCTTTTGTTCCCTTTTGAAACCCTAAAACGTTCTTCTGTAAATTTCCCAAATATTGGGTGAATCCATGCCTCTTTTGAATCAATATCATGTATTGGTCCTTGCTGACCTTTTTCCCAACAAGATAAAAAGAGCTGATAATTCTCTGTTTTTGAAATGCATACTTTTGCAACTCCGTCATCTTTAAACGTGAAATAAGGCTCCCATTGCTGAGTTTTTATTTGCATCTTTCCCATTACATCCAAATAATCATTTTCCGTTTTCTCTTTTGAACAATTGTCAAGTGCGAGAATCAGTTTTTCAATTGTATTAATTTCCATATTAATTTCTGTTTATAAATTCTTGCAAGTGAAGATAAGGCGTATGAGATTTTTAATAGATGATGTATCTCAATAAAGTCCGGTGACTATTGTCAATGCAAAAAAAAGTCTAAATATTAGGCGATTTTATAAAGAAAAACACTTAACAATAAGGTCTCACGAAGAAACTATATATATCCAGAGGAACAAAAAGTTAATTAACTAGAAATACAGTAAGACGAGCAACTGATGTTAGGCATATCCTGCCGAAAGCAGCCGAATATGCCGCGAGCCTTTATGGACATATTTCTTTTATGACTTTAAGCTCGGAAAAAAATGGAGAACAAGATGTTCTGTAAATAATTGCTTTATAAGAAATTTATCAAAAAAAATGAGTTTTTATTATGTGAACACTGGGCTTAAACATAAGTCAACTTTTTCAATTTGCTATTTATCTTTGCTTTAGGACTAGTTCAAATTATTGGTAAAACTGCATACCAATAAATCAGGTTCATCGTGAAAGTTGATGTATCTATTTTGAAAAAAGGAGTTTATATAGTTCAAATTCAATCTTCTGAAGGGAACGAAATAATTCGTTTTACCAAACAATAATTTGAGTTTGATTTTTATCAATCACTAGAACTATAAATAATGGAATTAAACTATTCACCTGATCAACTGTTTGAATATATTTACAACAAATCAATAAAAAATGAATTTCTACGATATCACAATAAATACACCACAAGGGGAAAATCTCACCATGAGCGAATTCAAAGGAAAGGTTGTTCTCCTAGTGAATACAGCAACTAAATGCGGTTTAGCGCCACAATTTGACGGGTTGGAGCAACTGCATGAAAAATATAAAGATCAAGGATTGGTTCTATTAGGTGCGCCTTGTAGTCAATTTTTAGGTCAAGAACCTGAAAGTAACGAAACGGTAGAAGAGGCGTGTAGAATAAATCATGGCGTTACTTTTCAGTTGTCTGAAAAAATTGATGTGAATGGGAATAATACCCATCCGCTTTTTAAATTTCTGAAGAATAAGTTAGGCGGCATATTGGGTAGCCGAATTAAATGGAATTTCACTAAATTTTTGATTGATTCAAATGGAAAACCATTCAAACGTTATTCTCCAACTACAAAACCTGAAAACATAGAGGCTGACATAAAATCGTTGTTGGCGAAAATTGCGAGATAAACAATAAACTTTTTTTATTTTCTTGTTTTTTAGAATAAAAAACTAAATTTAGTATTTAGTCACCAATTCTAGAAAA
>JBDNIA010000021.1:0-7535 GCA_041688525.1 Crocinitomicaceae bacterium
AATATTCCAAGAAAATACGCCAATCGTGTTTTTAAAGAAGGTTTTTCAGCTCTGGAGGCGCTGACCGACCAAGAAAAAGCATGGATGGCGACTTTGCCAATGAAATTTGACCCTGAATTATCACGTTACCAAAATATTATTGTGATGATGGGCGAGCATGGAAGTCCAAAATTAGTTATGGCTCAAGCGGCGAAAGATGCGACAATGGCCTATTTTATTTTAAAGAATTATAGATCAGGAAGTTTGTTTTTACATTACAATGGAAAATACCATTCTGATTTTTATGAAGGAATTCTTTGGTACTTAAAGCAAGATCGACCAGATTTGAATTACGGAACTATTTCAACGGTTTCTCAAGCTCAAATTAAGACTTTAGACGAGGAGAATGAAGGTTCAGCAGATTTCATTATTTGTGTTCCAGAAGACATGACAAAGACGCATTAAATTAAAAATCAATGAAAATTCAAAAAAGAACATACGTATAGGTTGCTCTTAAGGTTGGACACTTTATTTGCTTAATTTAAAATCGCTGCTTTAAGGTGGAATCGATTTGAGAAACAAGGGCATCACTTTGGGTGGTGTAGTAAATAATTAAGATATTTGTACTCTAATTTTATATTTTTTCCAATGAAAACCATTAAATCAAATTTCCCTATAAAATCTATCATCTTTTGGTCGATATTACTTCTTGCAATTATTGTTTTTGGTAATAGAGATTCCTTGGGAACTTATTTTTTTGCGTTCATTCCAGTTTACTTTGGTTTTTTATTAATTCGGTATTTCACCAGTAAGATTATTATTTCTGACAATATTTTATCCACTAGTATTAGTTTCGACAAATATGAAATTGATTTAGATAAAGTGAAAAGTTTTGAGGTGAAGAAAAATAGTCTGATTCTTCAAATCCTGTTTGGACTACCCAGTGCTGTAACTCAGGTTGAATACAATAAGTACGACATGTTACAATTGAATTCGGCGGATCCAGTTTTGTTGGAGGCTCTTTCCAAAAACGATAAAATTTAAGTTTCGGTTTCCGATTTAACTTTAAATAACGTGAAGGACAAAAAAAGAATATCATTCCTCTAATCCTGACTCCGGCAGTCCTTTAATCCACAACTAACATCTCCTGCCAAGACTTCGCTTTCTGAATAATATTCCATTGAAAATTAGGAACGAATTGTTCAGTTTTATTGATGCGATCCATAGGGTAGAAGCGGCCGTCCGGCTTTTCGTAGTAGGTAATTCCTATAACTTCGCCGCTATCCAGATAAACACGTAAATCAGAAGCATAAATTCGATTCATACCTGTTCGTTTTATAACAACTGCGGTGTCTGTTTTTTCCGTATTCTCGGGAAAGAAAATTGTTTGTGCATTTCCTCTTACATCCGCGCGGTAAACGTCATCATCTTTGAAAAAAGCGAGTATTTTTTGTCCAGCAATTTGATTGTAATAACCAATTGTATCTATCTGAAATAAAGCTGTTGCGTTTTCGAAAATTTCAACTTTATCTATTGTGCTATCTTTCATAAAGATAAACATAGTATCGCCTTTCAATTCACCTTTATTTGTCCAGAGAATAGGTTTGTTATACAATTGCAAGATGTCTTTTACTTTGTCATAAATTAGACTATCACAATTCCCTTGGACTTTATTTTGGAAAATCTCAACTCCAAAATAGGCTTTTATAAAAGTTGGGTTGTCCAGACTGTCTGTGATTGAAAGCAAGGTGTCGGCATGTATAAAAAGACTGTCTGGATTGCTCGCTTTGACAGCCAAAGCATGTCCGGTAACGAAAAGTTTTCGGGTGAAATCATTTTTATACATATAATCGCCACGAAGCTCAATTTTCGCGGTTGTGTCTGTAACGATCACGTTTCCTCTACCTATCGAAATATTGCTCTTGGGTTGATAGATTAGTGTATCTCCTGTAATAATTTTATTCCCTTTTTCTATCGAAGCATTCTTCATTAATTGCGCTTCTTCTGTATCCGTTTTATACCATCCTCGGTCACATTTTATAACGGATGAATCGGAATACAATACAGTTGGACCAAAAAACGAAACTTTGTGTTTAATGTAGGCGTATTGCAAAGTGTCGGTCGTCAAATTCATATCATGACCTTTGTACTTCACATTTCCTTTGAAAAAAAAGTCTTTGCTTTCCGGATAGAAATAGCCCACACGACTTGTCAAAACTTCGTCGCCAGCAATACTTTCGACCTTTCCCTTATTTCTATATGTTGCTCGTCCTGATTTGGTATCATATTCCAATGCTTCGGTGGTCAGTTTATATTCTTGATCTCGCGCTCGTACATCACCGTTCAGAAATGCGACTTCGGTTTTGGAATCGTACGTCAATTGATTGCAAAACAAGTTCAATCCACCTGGTTTCGTTATGTGAACATTTCGAAATGCTTTGATTTCACTGGTTTTTTTATAGTAAACAGCAGAATCACAATACATTGTATTGCCATCGAATTTAAAATGGACATTTCCTGCTAAATAAGTGATTCCCAACTTTTCATCCCCGTTCATTCGCTCTGAACCAGGCATTAAATCAAGGAAACCCGTTTGTCCAAAAGCCGAAGCTATTGTCAAAAAAAATGCGCTTACGAAAAGCGCACTAAAGCCGATGACTTTATTTCTTTTCAAATATTAATTATTCAAAGTTTGAGAGCGATCTGGTCCAACAGATACAACCGTTACTGGCACATCCAATTTTTGTTCCAAATATTCAACATAGGCTTTTAATTCAGCAGGAGAGTCAGCATAGCTTGTCAATCCTGTTAAATCTTTTTTCCAACCTTTCACGTTTTCATAAACGGGAGTACATTCCATATTAGCAATGTCATAAGGAAGATAGTCCATGCGTTTTCCATCAACCATGTAGTGTGTACACACTTTTATTTCATCAAAAATACTTAAAATATCAGCTTTCATCATTGATAATTCGGTAACTCCGTTTATCATGATTGCATATTTTAATGCTGGTAAATCGATCCATCCGCAACGTCTAGGACGACCAGTAGTTGCCCCAAATTCTTTTCCTTCTGCGCGAATTTCTTCACCAACACTATCAAGTAATTCGGTAGGAAAAGGTCCACTCCCCACGCGTGTGCAGTAAGCTTTAAATATTCCGATTACTCTTCCTATAGAATTTGGAGGAACCCCCAATCCCGTGCATGTACCCGCCGTTACTGTATTCGAAGAGGTTACAAATGGGTAGGTGCCGAAGTCGATATCCAGCATCGTTCCTTGAGCGCCTTCAGCCAAAATCTTTTTTCCAGCTTTTCTTGCTTCGTAGAAATATTGTTCACTGTCAATTGAATCGAAACCTTTCAAAATCTCAAGACCTTCCATCCAAGTATCTTGCAATTCAGACAAATTGTATGTAAATCCTTCATAATGGCTCAAAATGCCGACATGTTTAGCTACTAAAGCGTCATATTTCTCTTTGAAATTTGGCAATAAAATATCGCCAACACGCAAGCCATTTCGACCGGTTTTATCCATGTAAGTCGGTCCTATTCCTTTCAGTGTCGAACCAATTTTATCATGACCTTTAGCATGTTCAGAAGCTTGATCGAGCAAACGATGCGTTGGCAAAATCAAATGTGCTTTTTTTGAAATGATCAAACGACTTTTAATGTCTAGTTTGAAAGGAGCTAATTTTTCTAATTCTTTTTGAAAAATAACAGGGTCGATTACCACACCGTTTCCAATCACATTCATTACCCCATCTCTGAAAATTCCAGAAGGAATAGTGTGTAAGACATGTTTATTTCCCTCGAATTCTAATGTGTGACCAGCATTTGGTCCGCCTTGAAAACGTGCAATAATATCGTATTGCGGTGTTAAAACGTCTACAATTTTTCCTTTTCCTTCGTCACCCCATTGTAAGCCTAGAAGTACATCTACTTTGGTCATTTATTGTTGTTTAAAATGTTTAACAGCATCTTCCAAACTTGGATAAATACTGAATATTTCATTGATTTTTGTTATCGTAAAAAGTTTGTACAAAGCCTCATTTAAGTTGCATAAAACCAAATCACCATTCGCAATTCTGGTTTTTGTTAATGTTCTCACCATAATATTCAAACCGCTTGAATTGCATTGTTTCAAGTCGGAAAGATCAAATATGAGGTTGTGTTGTCCTGAGGTAATTTCCTTGTCAATTTTATCATTTAACGTTAGCGAATCTCCTTCATTGGTCAGTTTCCCTTTGAAAATGTATAGCAGCGAACTTTTTAGTTCTTTCGTTTCGAATGAAAAAGCCATACTATTTTTCTTTTTTAACGTCAGTTTTACGAACTCCATAAAAATAAAGCGAATGATGCTGTATTTCAACTCCCAGAATTTCTTCTATAGTTGATTTGATATTTTGGATTCTTGGATCACAGAATTCAATTACTTCACCCGTATCTGTGCAAATAACGTGATCGTGCTGCTTGCTTCCATGTGCTTTTTCAAACTGCGAATTAGACGTTCCAAATTGATGTTTTCGCACCAGATTACACGCAATCAATAAATCGATTGTATTATATAAAGTCGCTCTAGACACACGATAATTGTGATTTTTCATTTTGAAGTACAAGCCTTCAATATCAAAATGACCTTCGTAATCGTAAATTTCTAAGAGTATAGCAAAGCGTTCAGGTGTTTTCCTGTGCCCATTCTGTTCGAGATAAGCAGAAAATATATTTTTGACTCTCGTCTGTAAATCTTGATTTAGCATAGTCAAAACTCAAAAAACAAATTTAGTGAATTAATTGAAAGTTTAGTCCGAGTTGTATACTTTTTGACGGTATTTTCCGTTAAATAGGATGTATGTTGATAAGTTAAATGATATTGGGCGAACATACATTCGAACAAACAAAAATCTTAACTTTTTTAAGCTATCAGAATACTATCCAATATATCTTCACGTGAAATGCCAGCATTCACTTTTTCTAAGATTACTGGATATTTTTCATCTAGCGTTTCTTGTGTGAATCCTAATGCAAATCCATAACGATGAGCTAGAATATCTTCTTTTTCACAGACTTCTCCATCGACGGCTATCATTTGAATCAATTGAATGAAACGTTCGTAACGTTCTTCACGTGAAGTGGGCGGAATCATAGGATAGTTGTTCGAATCGTCTAGGATTTCTTTTACTTGTTCATCTGTAATAGAAAGTTTTTGAGCTAATTTATTCAGCAAAGTTTTTTCTGGTTCATCCATTGCTCCGTCAGCCCGAGCTAACATGATTAAGTTTCTGAAATGCCCTTTTTGGCTTGATTGCTCTCCTGATTCAAATCTATGTGCGATTGTTCCCATATTCTAACTTCATTTTTTTGCAAATGTAGTGAAACTTTAATTTTTTAGCCTATATTTTTTTCAATGTAATCGATTAAACAATGGATTACCTTGATATGAATTTCTTGCGCTCTGTCAGCATATTGTGTTTTTGGTGCTCGGATTTCTACGTCGCAGTAGTCTGCCATTACACCACCATCTTTGCCTGTTAAACCTACAATTTTCATCCCTTTTTTTTTCGCTACTTCGATCGCGTTCAAAATATTTTTGGAATTTCCAGAAGTTGAAATAGCAAGTAAAACATCGCCCTTTTGTCCTAAGCCTTCGATATATCGAGAGAAAATGAAGTCGAAACCGTAATCGTTGCCGACACAAGAAATATGACTTGGATCTGAAATAGAAACGGCTGCCAATGCTCGCCTGTCGTCACGATATCGACCGCTTAACTCTTCTGCAAAATGCATTGCATCGCACATGGAACCGCCATTTCCGCAACTAATGATTTTATTACCGGTTTTCAAAGCTTCCACCATCACACGGCCAGCATCGTCAATTTTCTTAAAATTCTCTACAATTGAAAATTGTGATAATATCCTCGTAGCTTCTTCAAATTGTTTTTTAATATCTTCCATGGTATTGCTTGACGTACTCAAAAGTAGGAATTCATTTGAAAAGATTATTATTTCGACAAACTTATTATCTTTGGAAGGACGACAAAACATATTAGAAAATGAAAAATCTTTACTTATTAATTCTCTTTATTTCTCTTGCACAACCTGATTTGAATGCTCAAAATTGTTTCACACAATTGGATCAGGCATTTACAAAAAGGGGCGCCTATACGATTTCCGATGATATGCATCGTCACGTAATTATTTCTTTTTTTAATTCGGCTGACACAACTTGTGTAACAGGTAAAGTAAGAGTTGAAAATGGTGCAATTACCTCTATATTTGTTGAATATCAAGATAATACGTTTGAGATAATGGAGCGTAAGTTTTTTAATATCAAAAAGCAAGCACCGACAATCTCGAACGGAATTTCAGAGTTGATTTATACTGCTGAAGGAGAAAAATTTAAAATCATCTTTATTGACAAGCTTAAACCAAAGTCAAAGGAATACAATAAAGCTGTGTTGCCAACAGATCTTTAAATAAATGGAATTTATTGGAAAAACAGCTTGGGTCATTGGCGCGAGTTCTGGAATTGGAGCCGAATTATCAAAGCAATTAGCAGAGAAAGGGGTTCGAATTATCCTCTCGGCACGAGATGAAAAAGCGCTGAATGAAGTTAAAAAAGAGCTAAAAAACACCACACAGCACTTTGTGTTTCCACTTGATTTGGAATATACAGACGATATTATAACAAAAACAGCGTCTCTAGTTGAGCAAGTAGGTCCTATACATTTCTTATTTAATAATGGTGGTTTAAGTCAACGCGCCACTGCTTTTGAAACGAATATGGAAATTAATCGGAAGATAATGGAAATCAATTATTTCGGAAATATTGCGGTGGCAAAAGCTATTTTGCCTTATATGCGTAAACAGGGTGGTGGAAGTATCATCGTTATTTCAAGCATTGCGGGAAAATTTGGATTCTTTTTGCGCTCAGCTTATAGCGCATCAAAGCACGCGCTGCATGGATTTTATGAAAGTTTGCGTTTAGAGGAAGAAAAGAATTTTATTTCGGTTCATATCATGTGTCCTGGAAAAATAAATACAAATATTTCAAAAAATGCTTTGACTGAAAAAGGTGAAAAACATGGAATTATGGATCACAACCAGGAAAAAGGAATGGATGTAACTATTTGTGCTCAAAAGATTCTTTCGTCAGTTGAAAAAGGAAAGCGTGAAAAACTTATTGGTGGAAAAGAAATTTTATCCGTTTACATTAAACGTTTTTTTCCGAAACTTTTTCATAGAATAATAAAAAAGCAGTCACCGGTTTAATCAAAAGTTCTTTTGGTCAAGAAACTTATTTAGTCTATTTTACGTATTTAAAATAACTAAAAATGTGTAAAGGTGTCTTTTGCACTTCTGTCTTTTTTTCTTAAAATTATTTAGTAAATTGAAAAATTTATATATCCTTCTTGTATTTGTGATTCTATCGTCTAATGGAAATACTCAAAGTTTTCAATGGAAATGGTTAGTTGGCGCTAGTTCGGTGAGTATTTCTGAAGGTCTCGCCATTGCTCACAGTCCAAACTCGGCATTTGTCTATGTTGGCGGGAAAGCTG
>JBDNIA010000179.1:0-5278 GCA_041688525.1 Crocinitomicaceae bacterium
CGGCGCTTCACACTATCACGATGTTGAACTTGGTGATCTTCTGGCTAAACTTCAAAAGAATTATCCCCAAACTATTGCATTGAAAAAGAACGATTATGGAATTATTTTTGCCACAATAATTACTGAAACAGGTGAATTGGAAGATATTTATATTCACCCATTAACCGGGAAAAGCTGTGGCGGTATTCCAAAAAATTCGAAAGTATTTGAAATAGCAAGAGGTCTCCATCGCTCACTTTTTGTGGGAAAAATTGGTCGGCTTTGTGTGGGAATCACCGCTTTCTGCTTGTTTCTAATCGCAGCGAGTGGTTTAGCACTTTTTGTAAAAAGGCAATTGGGTTGGAGCAGATTCACGAGGAAAATAATCGCCGCCAATTGGCATCAGCTCGGGCATATCTTTGTCGGTCGCATTGCCCTCGTTTTTTTAGTGATTATCTCATTAACAGGATCATTTTTGTCATTAGAAAGGTTTGAAATTCTTCCGCAAGCTGAAACAGTAAACCATAATATCAATTGGGACAGATTAACGTTTACCAAACGGAAACCAATCGAGAATTTTAAAATATTCCAATCCCTTCACCTCGATGAATTTAAAATATTGCAGTTTCCCTTTTCTTCAGATTCAGCGGATTATTTTCAACTAACAACAGATGATAAAGATCTTTTAATAAATCAATTCAATAGCTCTATTGTCAGCGAATTTACTTTCAATAAGTGGAGGAAGTATACCATTTTAAATTATAATTTACACACGGGAAAAGGAAATTTAATCTGGTCAATTATTTTATTTCTGGCCAGTTCTAGCATACTTTTTTTCACATATACAGGCATCAAATTAACCTTAAAACGCAAAAAGGGCAAATGGAAAAATACAATATCAAAAAGTAAAGCAACGCATGTCATTCTAGTAGGCTCAGAAAATGGAAGTACGTCCTTTTTCGCTAAAACATTTTTTCATTGTCTAAAACTCGCTGGCCATCCTGTTTATATTGCCGAAATGAACAAGTATGAAGCGTTTCCTGAAATGCTCTATTTATTTGTGATGACGTCTACATTTGGCAATGGCGAAGCTCCAAAAAACGCAAATTTGTTTCTTGATCTGTTTTCACAAGTTAAACAGAAAAAAGCTTTTCATGCTGCTATTTTAGGTTTTGGATCCAAGTCATATCCTAATTTTTGCCAATTCGCATTTGATGTTGATGAACGATTAAAAAAAGAGATGAATATCCGTTTTATTCATCCTGTTTTTACAATTGCTGAGGAATCAAATACATCTTTTCTTTATTGGTTAAAAGCAATACAAATAGGAAATGATTTAACGTTTTGTTTACCTGAAAAACGAGATAATTCAAAGAATAACTCTTTGAATACCTATAGAGTAACTGCAAAAAATACTTCTGTAATTGATGGTCGAGAAACATTTGTTTTACATGTGAAAGGTAAAAATTATATCAAAATAAATTCCGGTGATTTGTTATCAGTTAAACCTTCCAAAGACGAAAAACCTCGTTTTTACTCAGTCGGAAAAACTATACAAGGACAATTATTATTGAGTGTAAGAAAACATGAACAAGGTGTTTGTTCAACTTATTTATCCCAGTTGAATCCTGGTGATAATTTTAAAGCAACATGGATTAAAAATACGGCATTTAATTTCCCGAAATCAGCAAAAAAAGTAATCGCAATTTGCAACGGTACTGGAATTGCTCCATTTCTAGGCATGGCAACAGAAAACAAGAAGAAAATAGATTTTGAATTGATTTGGGGAGGAAAAAATTCGAAAGTTTTTGAACTGTATGCTGATCAAGTTTCAAAATTGAATAAAAAATGTAAGATCACGAATTTTGAGATGGCTCTTTCAAGAGAAGTATCAAATAAAAAAGTTTACGTTCAGGATATTCTAAGAACCAAATCAGAGCAACTCGAAATTGAACTGAATTCTGAGCATACCTATGTCTTGCTTTGTGGATCACTTGAAATGCAAAGTAATATTGTTGATTTATTGGATGAAATTTTAAAACTGAAAGGTTTACAAAATTCCCAAAAACTAATCGAATCAGGTCGATTGAAAATGGATTATTATGAATAAAAAACCCTGGAAAATAAACTATTTACGTTCTGCTACCTAAAGGGGTAACCCTATTATTTATTTTATAAAAGAGGTAATTGTCTCTTTTATTTTTTTCGGTTTTGTGGTTGGCTCCATGTCAAATAGCAATCCAAACATTGTTTTTCCATCTACTTTTTCATGCAGTCGTAAATTCTTGTTTTGTTTGTAAATTTCATCCCAGATAACTCTTACCTCAGCCCAAAATTCATAATTATCTTCCCACCATTTCTGAGCCGACAGACACTTTGAATCATCAGTTTTAACATAGGAATTATACCCTTTTTCATTTGCTATTATTTCATCGGGCTTATCTTCTTCTCGAATGATTTTTGTGTTGTCTTGGTCGTGTATCCAACCTGTTGAAATGATTTCGTGTCGATTGTTTCTTCCTGTGACATTATAATCACTTCGCTCTGTGTATTCTCTTCTAGGAAGTGGTGCATTTGTGGTGTTCTCCCAATACGCTTTTCCGTCAACATAAACCCAAGTTCCAGAGCCTTCATAGCGTGGACTATCATCTACTTGAAATACTTTTTGTGTCCACTGACCGCTAACTTCGTTTTTTTCTTTGGATATATACTTCCACGTATTATCAGCATAGTACATGTGAAAATCAGTGTTTTCATATAACCAATCTTGGCGCCAATGTTTAATCACCGATTGGTATGCTTCTTCTCCAACTATCAATAAATGCTGTAATATTATCTTGTTGTCTTGCTCCTGAACTTCTGTCACCCATTCAATTGCTTTGGATTGAACTTGGTGAGAAGGAACATAGTTAGAATCTTTTGAGTTGTAGAAAGTTTCTGCGAAGTTGAAACTAACCTCATAACATCCACACATATTTCGAATTGCCTTTTCATCTTTTTCTAATTTGGATTCTTGTGCGATGAGAGGAGTAACTGCAAACATTATCAAGAACAAAGTTTTGCCTATTTTTTTCATGGTACTTTAATTTGACTATTGTGTGGGCAAATATAAAATTGAGCTTCTCCTTTTACACTATTTTTACTTAGAATAAATCTAAATAAGGTGCAAAATACCTCTTTTAAGGTAGTATTTTGCTGAACAAAGTAGCTAAAATCGAGTTTCTAAATTTATTTAGAAACAAGTTCAATAAAGTCGCCATTTTCATTGCTTTAGAAGAAAGGTTAAAGAGGGAAACTTTATCGAAAAAAAGCATACCCATTTAGCTTCAACTAAAACTTTCTCCAATTTTTTCATTTGTTTGAATGCTGATTTCCAAAAAATCAATATCTTTGCACCCACCAAAGAAAGAAGGTGTCCCCTTCAATCTAAATGCCCGGGTGGCGGAACTGGTAGACGCGCTGGATTCAAAATCCTGTGCTTTCGGGCGTGCCGGTTCGATTCCGGCTCCGGGTACTGAGCCTCAACTTACGTTGTGGCTTTTTTATTTAATCGATTGTTCTGGTCCTGAAACCGCAATACACTGACTCGTAACTGGGGTCGGTTTTTTTGTTAAAATGAAGTTGAACAGTTGATTTTAGACATCGAGAATTGAGAGACTAGAAATCAAAAATTCTCTGACATTTCGCTACATTTGCACCCTTAAACTAATACAATGCAAAAATATCCTGAATACAAAGGTCTTGACTTACCAAACGTGGCGCAAACGGTACTTGAAAAATGGAAAGCAAATTCTATTTTCGAAGAGTCGATTGCCATTCGCGAGGGAAAAGAAAGTTTTGTTTTCTACGAAGGACCGCCATCTGCCAACGGATTGCCAGGAATTCACCACGTGATGGGAAGAACCATTAAGGATCTTTTTTGTCGCTACAAAACATTGCAAGGTTTTCAAGTAAAACGCAAAGCAGGTTGGGATACACACGGACTACCGGTAGAACTTTCCGTGGAAAAAGAATTGGGAATTACCAAAGAAGATATTGGAACGAAAATTTCTGTTGAAGAATACAACAAAGCTTGTCGCAAAACGGTTATGCGCTACACGGATGTGTGGAATGATTTGACGGAAAAAATGGGCTATTGGGTCGACATGGACGATCCGTACATTACCTACAAACCAAAATACATGGAGTCTGTTTGGTGGTTACTGAAACAGATTTACGATAAAAATTTAATATACAAAGGTTATACAATTCAACCCTACTCGCCGAAAGCTGGAACGGGTTTGTCTTCTCACGAAGTTAATCAACCGGGAAGTTACCGCGATGTAACGGACACAACGGTTGTTGCTCAGTTTAAAGCGATAGAGTCGAGTTTGCCGGGACAATTGAAAGGTTTTGGAACGGTTCATCTTTTGGCTTGGACAACAACACCTTGGACTTTACCGAGCAATACAGCTTTGACAGTTGGCCCAAAAATCGACTATGTTTTAGTGGAAACGTTCAATCAATATACCTTTGAAAAATCGAATGTTTTGATGGCTAAACCACTACTGGCAAAACAAATGGCGGGCAAATTCTTCACTGCTGAAAATGACGAAGATTTTACAAATTTCAATTCTGACTCTAAAAAAATACCTTATCGCACACTAGCTGAATTGAAAGGTTCAGAAATGGTTGGCATACGTTACGAGCAATTGATGCCTCTTGCGCTTCCTTACCAAAATCTCGAAAATGCATTTCGCGTAATTTCTGGGGATTTCGTGACAACGGAAGACGGTACAGGAATTGTGCACACTGCTCCGACTTTCGGTGCAGACGATGCTAAAGTTGCCAAAGAAGCTAAACCAGAAATTCCACCACTATTGGTTTTGGATGAAAATGAAAACCCTGTTCCTCTGGTAAATTTACAAGGAAAATTCATTGATAATTTAGGTGTTTATTCTGGTAAATACGTCAAAAATGAATATTACAACGAAGGCGAAGAGCCAGAACGTTCTGCTGATGTGGAAATCGCTATTCAATTAAAAGAAGAAAATAAGGCTTTCAAAGTGGAGAAATATGTACACAGTTATCCGCATTGCTGGCGAACAGATAAACCGATTTTATATTATCCTTTGGATTCTTGGTTTATCAAGGTTACAGAAGTTAAAGAGCGCATGTTTAAACTGAACGAAACCATCAATTGGAAACCAAAAGCTACGGGTGAAGGTCGTTTCGGAAATTGGTTGAAAAATGCCAATGATTGGAACCTGTCTCGCTCACGTTATTGGGGAATTCCTTTGCCAATTTGGCGTACAGAAGA
>JBDNIA010000022.1:0-5268 GCA_041688525.1 Crocinitomicaceae bacterium
AAATAATATAAAGTCCGACAGAAATTACAATTGGATGTCGCCAGACATGTTGTGGCACGTAAGACTTTTGGATTTCCTGCATTAAAATCAACAAAAGCATGCCGAATAGCAGTGGCTCAGTGGGAAGAAAAAGCCCGAAACCATCTGTGTATTCTTCGATATTGATACTTAAAGGAGTAAGAAGAGCAAGTGCTAAAAAACTTTGTTCAATGTAATAAAGTGCAAAATACACAACGAGTAATCCCACTGACAACAAAGCAAAATATGCTTGGTCATTAACGATGAAATAAGACGACAGAGCAATATAAATGAGCCCAATCAATCCCAATCCAATATGGGAACGTCGAGTTGGCATTAGTAGATTTTTCTTAGGTCTTTCAATCGGTCACGAATCAACAAAGCGAATATCATGAAAAAGAAAGCACCCATTGTGGAAAGAATTACAATAATGGCTTTTTTAGGTCGGTCTTTTTTATCGGCAATAACAGCTGATTCAACAATGAATTTGTGATTGAACAGCGTGTGAGCGTCAGATTCAGCTTGATCGTATGAATCTTCGAATTTAGCTAATTTCACAATTTCCTCATCACGATGCATTTGCAGTCCGTCGTAAGCTGCCCCATTTTTCAAGTTGATATCAATTTGTTCTTTGAAGAAATCTCTATCGGCTTGACTTTTTGATTCGTTGTATGCTTGAAATAAATTTGCTCTACTTTCAATTGGAACAACGCCAAGATTTGATAATGAATCCATTAAACCTTGTAGTTTTCTCATTTCACTATCCAACATATCTTTTTTACGCTTGTTGATTTCGTATGCAGGAACGGTACGTTCTTGAACCATTTCGTTTTTGACGGTATCAATTAACTCAACAATTTTATTTGCAATAGTCGCCGCCAATTCAGGACTTTTATCTAAAACGTCAATTTCTATGGAACCGTAGCGTGTTCGATTAAATTGAATATGTTCTTCGTATGCTTTGTTGAGTTTGTAGTTTTTATTTTTATCGTCAAGATCGATATCATAGTTTTTAAACAAGTCGAAACGCTCAATTAGTATATTTCTAATTTTAGATGATTTCAAGATTTGTACCAATTGTTCAGCTTGTTCCTCTTCGCCAAAATCCATGGAAGATGCCTTCGCATTTCTTTGTTCAGAGAACGACACTGTGCTCGTTGCTGCAGGGAAAACTACTGCTTGAGACAAATAAAGCGGAGTGAGGAAAAAGGAAACGATCAAGGAAACAACTGCTGCTGATCCAGTAACCGTCAAAATAATTCTACGGTTTTTCCAAATAAAGACTAATAAATTTTGTCTTTCTTCATCTAAGTTAATATCGTTTTTTTCCATATTTTCTTGCTAATAAGCGCTTAAAGTTAAACATTCACTCGTTATTCTGCTACATCTGCCGATTCCACAATTTTATTTCGTGTGTTTATCAATTTACTAATTTCCTTTATATTCCATAAACCACTCGCTATGAGTACAAAAACACCTATTCCAATTTCAAATAGAAAAGGATACGGCAAATAGGGGTGAATCAATGGAACACAGATCCAAAGTAAAACAATGTAAGTTGAGAACTGAATGATATAGCTTTTGAAGTCGTTAAAACCAAAGTTGCGGATAACAAAGAATGCTTGTAGAGCGGCTGTAAAACTTTGAGTTATTAGTGTTGCCCAAGCAGCACCTTCCGCGCCGTGCGTTGGAATCCAATATAAATTGAAACTAAAGTTGATTATAATTCCAGCGAAGGCGACTTTGTTTAAAAATCGCATTTCACTTGCGGCTGTCAAATAGGTTCCAAAGATCAATGAGATACTCATCGCAATAAATGAAAGCATTAACCATTTGAAAGAAGGTATGGATGAATGAATATCGTTTTTGTAAATCGCTGATAGAATAACTTCAGGGTTGAAATAACAAAGAAAGCCGACGAGCAACGCGCCTCCAACAAGTAATTTGCTCGAAAGCTGCAGCAATTTTAGATTTTCTTTTCTATCTCTCATTTGATAAGTGAAAAGCGGAAGCAGGAGACTTGTAAAAATCATTCCAAACATGAAGAAAGCATCCAACAAACGAAATCCTTGTGCATAAATACCAGTTTCATATGCTCCATTTGCATGCAACCTTTCAATCATAATTGAATCCAATCGCGTGTAAAACATCATAAGTAGAATCAACAAGGCGTAAGGTAAACTTTTTCGCACGATGGCAATTGCAAAAACCCAATCAAATTGAATTTTTGGTCGACCAATTTTTCGAATCATTACTGCGTAAGCCGTGATTAATGAGAGGCTATAACAAATAGTCTGTAAGTATACAAACCATTCAATTTGGAACGGATGACCTTCATTGCTCCAAAGGAAAACAAAACCACAAAGAATGATGAGTAGTAATCTATCGAGAACAGAAAAAATTGCATCTAGCCGAAAATACAACCAGCCGGCAAAGTGACTCCTTATGTAAGCAATTAATATTACAACAAACTGATTGAAAACGAGAAGACCAAGCATTCCAAAATTAGTTTTTTCATAACCAAGTAGGAAAGCGGCTGAAAAAGTAATTAGTGCGTAGCTTAGAAATAAGATTAATCGAAAGCTCAATATTTTTCCCATGTACCGAGAGACAATATGTGGAAATTGTGCAACGTTTTTAGTGGTGAAATTATTTATTCCTAGGTCAAGGATAATATTGAATAAAAAGGAAAGATTCAACAAGGTAAAATACAAACCGTATTCCTCTGTTCCGACTCTGTTTTGAACACCAGTATCTATTCCAAAAATAGCTATAGGCTTGACCAGCAAGTTCAAGACGAGCATTAAAAGAAGATTTGAGAAAAATTTTTTCTGCATTCTAACTGTTTAACGCTGTTTTTAAAAATTAATTGGGGAGAAATAAGAAATTTTGATTGCCGTGTTTGTCAGCATTAAATTCTACCAATTCTTTATTGATAACGACGTGAATTTTATAGTTCAAATTTAGCATCAAATCCATGCATTTTTTGCGGTTTTCATTGTCCCATAGCTCGGTATAAACTATTGGGCGCTGTTGTGATAAAATTTCTTTTGCTCCTGTCAAAGCGTAGAACTCATAATTTTCCACATCCATTTTTATGCCTTGAATTTTTTCCTTGCTAAAAAGTGCGTCTAAAGTTTTTACTTCCACTTCATATTCTTGCCCTTCGTTCCATTCTATAATTTCATCACATTTTACGTGACTCAAACCTTGCATTTTGGTTTTACCGTCTTGTGGCAAAATCATTTTTAGCTTACCCGATTTATCTCCGACAGCAATTGGGAAAACAGTAACATTTTTCAGGTTTTTCCTGTTAATGACTTTATTTAGAACAATTAAATTATCCGGTATAGGTTCGATGGCAAAAATTTTATCTTTGGGAAAGTTTTTGCTTAAATGAGCGGTCATTATGCCAATGTTGGCGCCAACGTCAAGGATAGCTCCATTTTCTTTTTTAAGTAAAGAGAGGAAATAGAAAAAATCTCCTTCTTTTTTGTCTTGGCGTAATGTCGCGATTTTATAATTTGAAAAAATATAGAGATACCGCGAAAACCCGAGTACTGATTGTAAGAGATATTTTATTTTATTTTTCAAATTTACCCCAAAAGAGAGGCGCAAAGGTATGATTTTTTTGGATTTGATAAGAAAATTGTCAGCTCACGAAAATAAAAAGTGAATCCGACCCTTTTTAAGTTTGTTTTTAAGTTTTCCCGATTAATAATTTCATCTCTACATCTAAGTTATCTTAGGGATGTCTATTTAATCCAAGGTAGAATATTTAGTTTATTCAATTTCACTGTCAATCAACTCGACCTTCTGCTTCATTTTCTTTTGAATCACGCCAAAATGATGCTCTTCTTCGGGAGAAATGAATGAAATGGCTTCGCCGGGAGATTCAGCTCGACCTGTTCGACCTATTCTGTGAATATAATCTTTAGGCGAACGCGGCAGTTCGTAATTGATTACGAAGGGAAGGAATTCAATATCAATTCCTCGGGCCAACAAATCCGTTGCAACCAATACGCGCAATTTGCCGGACTTAAATAGGTTCAAAGCCTCTTGTCTTGAACCTTGGCTTTTTTTACTGTGAATGGCTTTGGCATTAATTCCGTTGGCATATAATTTCTGCGCAATGGCGTCACATCTAAAAACAGAAGAAGCAAATATCAATACTTGGTTCATTTCTTTTTCTTCGAGCAATTTTCTCAACAAAGGTCCTTTTTTGTCTTCTTGAACGAGGTACGCAACTTGATTGATCAGCTCAATATCAGTTTCCTTTGCTTCAATTTTTATAAGAATTGGATCGCGAAGTATCAGTCGGTTGATCGCTTCTAAATCAGCAGACAAAGTAGCTGAAAACAATAAATTTTGACGTTTTCTTGGCAATAAATCCAATATTCTGTCTACTTCTTCCTTAAATCCGAGATCAAGCATTTTATCGGCTTCATCCATTACCAAAGTCGAAACTTCCGACAAGTGAACAGCTTTCGATTCAACCAATTCCAATAATCTTCCCGGAGTAGCTACTAAGACTTGAACTCTGTTCATGCCTATCATTTGTGGATTTATAGAAGCTCCACCAAAAACAGCCATTGACTTAATTGGTTCTTCCAAACGTTTACCAAATAACTGATAGACCTCCTCAACTTGTACCGCCAATTCTCGAGTTGGGACGACTACCAATACTTGAACATGTCGGTTGTTGAATGTTTTGCCCTCTTTTAGGTTGAGTAAAGTCGGGATAACATAACTAGCTGTTTTCCCCGAACCTGTTTTAGCAATCCCCAAAACGTCTTTATTAACTAAAATTGCGGGAATAGCTTGCTCCTGAATAGGCGTAGCTTGTGTGAATTTTTGTTCTTCTAAAATTGAAAGAATAGAAGGTGGAAAACCAAAAGCGGAAAAGGACATATATGGATGTGTTTACGATTTGAAATCAGCCTCGAAGGTACTGGAAATAATCTATCTGATTTCGCTTTATACTTGAGAAGCTCAAGGTAATTTTTGGAGTTTTCACGAATAAACCTTCGTTCCTTCCGTACAATTCTTGCAAATATCAATTTCTTGTCGGTTGGTAAAAACTGATTTTCGAAAAGAAATATATTCTTTCGATTGCCAAATGGACTTGAAAGTGGAGTTCGTCAGGTCACCTAATTGATGCAACGCATCTTTATCAAAACAGCAAGGAACAGTTTTTCCATCCCAGGTTATTACGGAACCCGACCACATGCGCCAGCACTCATTTTTGAG
>JBDNIA010000002.1:0-1198 GCA_041688525.1 Crocinitomicaceae bacterium
CACAAATGGATCAACTGTGAATTTATAGGCGGCAAACTAATCGAAGTGCATCTTAGACGCAACGAAGACTTCGACGAACACACTGAACATTTTATTCCAGTCTGGAAGGGCGAAGACACAACACCGCCCGACGGATACACATATCGTGAATATCCAGATGTCCACGGCAGAATTGGCGCTTTTATAAAATAAACACTTGACAACGCCTAAATAATCCTGTATACTTAACAAGTAATAACATTTATTTAGGAGTAATCTATGAGTGATCGTACCTATGGTGCAGAAGAAAAAGCAAAACTTGAGCGTCTTGTTCAAGAAGGCGTAACAGTGCTACAAGAAATTGAAGACTTACAAGAAGGTCTTAAAGATACTGTTAAAGCAGTAGCAGAAGAACTAAACATCAAACCAGCATTAATTAATAAAGCAATTAAAGTTGCACAGAAACGTGACTGGGAAAAGCATGCAGACTATTTTGAAGACCTTGAAACACTTGTTGCTACAGTCGGTGTTGACAAATAATGCAACAAATAAAAGAATTTTGGGTAGCTAGTTATACCAGTGACAAAACTGCGTTCTATTTTGAACTTGTAAGTTTTATCTTTACTGTAGGTGCAAGTTTAACTCTTGCAGTTAATGCTAAAGATCCTAATATGATGATGGTATACCCAGGATTCTTTGTTGGTAGTATTACTCAATGCTATGCAGCAGTACGTAGAGGTGCAGCGTGGGTGATGCTACTAACAGGGTACTTTGCAATAATTAACGTATTTGGATATGGAGTAGCAGCAACATGGTGGTAAAGCCGTACCAGTGGCTGGCTTGGGTAAGCACTGTAATCGTATTGATTGCAGCTTGTCTTGCCAGTTTTGTACCTGAACTATATCTACATCATTACTTCTTTATTGTAGGTAATGCATTATGGATCGTAGTCGGGTACTTATGGAAAGAGAATTCACTCCTATGGTTTAATATAGGCTTAACCGCTATATATGTTATAGGCTTAATATTATAAGAGTCGTTCACTTTAAGAACAGGTTTAAGGTTAGTTGGCCACAAACAACAGGAGGCATTTAATTGAGTTATGTAGACGCATTTTTCGACCGTGATCACGATATGATCAAGATAGTTGAACGAAAAGACGGAGCTAGAATATTCCGTGAACAACCTGTAAAATATACATTTTACTATAAGGATCAAA
>JBDNIA010000180.1:0-15913 GCA_041688525.1 Crocinitomicaceae bacterium
CCTCTATTCCAAATGGGATCAATTCAGCCGTTATGCCTGGATAGGTTTAGGCTTAGAATTAGGTTTTGGGAAGCGAACAAAAAATGAGTGAGCTTTGGATTACTTATAGAGGGATAGTATTCTAATTCATTGATTTTTCTAATTTTGACCCCAAACAATAGAAAGAACTATGAAAGCACACGTATTTCCAGGTCAAGGTGCCCAATTCTCAGGAATGGGGAAAGATTTGTACGACTCGTCAGATTTAGCCAAAGAAATGTTCCACAAAGCCAATGAAATTCTTGGTTTTGACATTACAAAAATCATGTTCGAAGGGACGGATGAAGAATTGAAAGAAACGAAAGTTACACAACCAGCCGTGTTTTTACATTCAACAATTTTGGCAGCATGTCTAGGCGATAGTTTTAAACCAGATATGGTTGCAGGTCACTCTTTAGGAGAATTATCCTCTCTCGTAGCCAACAAAACCTTGTCTTTTGAAGACGGATTGCAATTGGTTTACAAACGAGCTCTAGCAATGCAAAAAGCATGTGAAGTTGAACCTTCAACTATGGCGGCAATTATTAGAATGGAAGATGCAGATATCGAACGAATTTGCGCTATTATTGATGGAGTTGTTGTACCAGCAAATTACAATAGCCCAGGACAATTGGTGATTTCAGGTTCTTTCCCGGCAGTGGAAAAAGCATGTGAATTGTTGACTGAAGCAGGAGCGAAAAGAGCATTAATGTTGCCCGTAGGTGGAGCATTTCACTCGCCTTTGATGGAACCAGCTCGTGAAGAATTAGCTGCAGCAATTGAAGCAACAACTTTCAATCAACCAACTTGCCCCGTTTATCAAAACGTAACAGCATCTGCAGTTAATGATCCAATTGAAATTCAAAAGAATTTAATAGCACAATTGACAGCGCCAGTTAAATGGACACAAACAATGAACCAAATGATCGCCGACGGTTGTTCAGAAGTTGTAGAAGTTGGTCCAGGAAAAGTATTGCAAGGTTTGTTTAAGAAAGTGGATCGAGCTTTTCAAACATCAAGCGCAGAGATAACAGCATAACCCAAGGTTAAGTCGTTAGGTTGAGTTATTACTCATCCTAACGACGAACCCAATCAAAAAACTAAAAAAGGCAACCCGACGGGTTGCCTTTTTTATGGATAAATCTCTTGTGTTTCGATCCAGTTGCTTTTATTAAGCGCTCGATCAATGAGCAGAATACGATATTTAATTGTGTCGCTATCAGCGGATACTAAATTGTAAAAAATAGGTTCTATCGTATACTCAACGGTTCCGGAAATACTTTTACGCTTTCCTTCGTAAATTGGCTTTAACCGATTCGCTAAAACGATACTGTCACCATTCAAATCGGTGCCGGGTTGCCAGCCGCCAATGTCTTTCTTTTCGTAATAAACCAGATAAAGATTGTAGTAATAAAAAGATCCTATATTAAAAGGAGAAGCCACATCGTCGTTACTCAGGCCAATATCGCCTTCTCCATCTTCGAAAGAAAAAACAAGTTTCGCTGAATCACCTGTTATAGCAAATGATTCAAATTCGATTTTGGGTGTGGATGGAAACTTGTTTTTTTTAAAACAACTTACCACTAATAGTACAAGCAAAATACCAAAAAACAGTCTTTTCATACTCTAATTTAGGAAATACCTTTCAAAAATACCATTTCTTTCATTGGAAGCGGTTAATTTTGGACTATGAATCCATGGAAGGGTATTTTTTCTATTCAATCTGATGCAGAATTCGAAAGTTGGGCCTTAAAGGCATTTGATTTTCAGCAAATACATTGTGCTGTTTACCGTGAGTTTTGTCAAATGTTGAACAGAACCAAGGCAAATTCAATCCATGAAATTCCTTTTTTACCTATTTCTTTTTTTAAATCTCACAAGGTTTGCCATGATGAATTGTCGATAGAAACGATATTCAAAAGTAGTGGAACAACCGGAATGGACCGAAGTCAGCATTTTATTCAGTCCACTGAAATGTACCGTGAATCTTTTCGTCGAACGTATATTGAACAGATTGGTAATCCAAAAGACCACGTGATTTTGGCTCTTCTACCTAATTATCTTGAGCAAGGCGAATCAAGTTTGGTTTTCATGGTCGATGACTTGGTGAAACGAACTGAAAATGATTTGTCCGGATTCTTGCTTTCTGATTTGAACAGCATAGCTGAGCGTTATCGAAAAGCAGTTGAAAGTAACAAGAAAGTGGTTATTTTTGGTGTTTCATATGCATTGCTCGATTTAGCCGAAAAGGGAATGAATCTTTCTGAAGCGACGATAATTGAAACGGGCGGCATGAAAGGACGACGAGAAGAAATGAGCAAAGAAGAACTCCATCAAGTTTTGAAAAATGGATTCGATGTTGATTATATTTCGTCAGAATATGGAATGACTGAATTACTCTCACAAGCATATTCGGAGAAAGACGGCTTGTTTAGTATTCCAAAATGGATGCGCGTGCAATTGCGTGAAACAAATGACCCACTTTCAAACTTATCCAAAGATAAAACAGGCGGTATTAATATTATTGATCTGGCTAATGTGTACAGTTGTAGCTTCATTGCAACGCAAGATTTAGGCCGAATTGAAAACAATAAACTGCGACTAATGGGTCGCTTCGACCATGCGGATATTCGAGGATGTAATTTATTGGTGGAATAATTACGAGTAGTTTTTCGCTAAAATCAATGAAAACACTACCTTTAGTTCCCAAAGTAGAGGTTCATAGTGCGTACACTTTTCATATTTCTTTTCTTTTGCTCATTTACTGCTCAAGCTCAGTTCTACAATGGCAGTCAGCAGGATTTTGGTAAAAATCGTGTCCAATACTATGAGTTCGATTGGCGCTATCAAAATTATGAGCGTTTCAAGGTATACTTTTATCGAGGTGAAGAAAATATGGCTGAATATGCCGCCAAAACGATCCAACGAGAATTGCTCGAAATGGAAGAATATCTCAACTATTCTATCAAAGAACATTTGGAAATATTGGTCTTTAAAACGTTAACAGATTTACGACAAAGTAATATTGGTTTAACCACAGAGAATGAAGCTCAGTACGGTGGTCAAAGTCAGATTGTCGGTTCAAAATTATTTATTTATTATCAAGGTAATCATGCCGATTTTCAAAGTCAAATTCGTGGAGTTATTGCTGAAACGGTGATGCGAAATATATTATTTGGTTCACAATGGTCAGATGTCCTCGTTGCGAATTATCCCAATAAACATCCATTTTGGTTTACAAAAGGCTTCGTAGATTATCTGGCACAACCTTGGGATGCCGATTTTGAAGCGGCGATAAAAGATGGGTTTTTAACGGGTTTATACAATGATTTTTCTCGGTTAAACGATGAACAAAGTAGAAGGGCAGGACATGCATTTTGGTTCTTTATTGAGGATACTTACGGTAAAAGTCAATTAATAAATTTGCTTTTTATTACCAAAATGACAGGACATATTGACCGGTCTCTCGAGTATGTTTTAGGTTCGGATTTGAAAACTTTATTACCGAGTTTTGGCAATTATTTCAAAAAACGATTTTTGGCAGATTTGAAGTATCAGGAGGATATTTCGGGACAAGAATTAAAGTTTCGTTTGCGTAAAAATGAAAAATTAGTTCGTTTTTCCGCTTCCAAAGAGGCGAAAAATTTAGCTTATGTCACGAATAAAGAAGGTCGATATAGGATTCTTTTAAAAGAGGAAGGACAGAAACGTGCAAAAAAAATAGTCGCGCTTGAGCCGAAATTACCGCGCATTCAAGATTTAAGTTTTCCAGTTTTAACCTTTCACCCAAATGGAAAGTTTCTCGCCTATTTCACGGAAAGAAAAGGTAAGCTTTTATTTTGTGTCTACGATATCGAGGAGCGCAGCACTACACGAAAAGAAATGCCGAGTTTGGAGAAAGTCCTTTCAGCTGATTATTCTGCCGATGGACATAACCTTGTAATAAGCGGTGTTAAAAATGGACAAACTGATCTTTACAACTATAAAATCAGTGGAAATTCCTTAGATCAGCTCACAGACGATTTGTGGGACGACCTTGATCCGACTTGGTCACTCGACAACAAGGAAATTATTTTCTCATCAAATAGATCAAGCGATACGTTGAAAAAAAGCGAAGAAATCTTGCCGAGTGAGAATCTTTTTGACTTGTTCACTTTCGAATACAAGAACAAGGATAAAAATAAAATCATTCTAAAAAGATTGACTAGTACATCCGAAGAGAACGAAACGAAACCCATTGAAGTTAAAGAGGATGTGTTTTTTTACTTGAACGACCAAAATGGTTTGCGCAACCGATGGAAATTGGAAAAGGATAGTGTGATTAGCTTTATAGATACACTGATTCACTATCGTTACGACAATAGAATGTCGCCAGTTTCAAATTTGAATACAGGTATTCTCGATTTCGAGGTCATTTCTACTACAGAAGTTATCACGCAGATTCGCCAAAACAAAAGCGACTATCTTATTCGTCAGGCGCTGTTCGAAGGGGAGAAGGAGTCGAATAAAGTTTATTTTTTAAATAAACGCAATCAAAAACAGGGGCCGAGCACAGAGGGGAATAATATGGAGGTTTCTGAGCATGTCAAAGATTCAATTCCAGTTAAAATTCAAATTTCAGAGGATGGTCGTTATGAAAAAGAAACCTTAGTATTGTACCAAAGTACAGAGGAATACCACGACCAAATTATTGTTCAAGACAACAGTTTAGTATTTGGAGAACCTTTGCGAAAACCTTATCGTTTAAATTTCGCTAAAGATTATATAAGTGCTAAAATCGACAATTCTTTTTTGAGTCAATCCTATCAATTATTTACAGGTCCAGGCAGCGTCTATCTAAATCCTTCGCTTAGTGGTCTGCTTCGAATAAGTTTTAGCGATGTCATGGAAGACTATGTGCTTTCTGGTGGAATGCGAATACCAACTTCAAGAAATTCAAGTGAATTTTATACAGCAGTGGATATGCGAAAAAAACGACTGGATAAACAATTGTTTTACTACCGAAGAAGCTATGAAAATGACAGAGGAAAAGAACTCGATAAATTGATAACTCACGAAGTTCAGTTGAATTTTAATTATCCTTTTTCTGAGGTTTTTTCCTGGAGAAGTACCATTTTATCCCGTACCGATATTGCACGTCCCTTGGCAATTGATACGCCTTCTTTGTTGAGAAAAACAAATTATTCCTATCAAGGTGGTCTAAAAACTTCGCTGGTGTTTGACAATGCAAGGCAATGGTCGGAAAACGCTTGGTCTGGCACAAAAGCCAAAGTTTTTGCGGAATATTTACAAAATGTTGAAAGCAACTCGACAGGAATGATAAATCTAGGTTTTGATTTGCGACATTCGATAAAATTGCTGAAAGAGATGGTTTGGGTAAACCGAGTTGCTTTTGGAACATCCCTTGGTAACAGTCGATTACTTTACTATATGGGCGGAGTTGACAATTGGTTGCTTCGACCAAAAGTTAATTTCAACAATGAGATTCCAGTAGATCCAAAAGGACAGTTCGCATACCAAACATTAGCAACACCTATGCGTGGATTTATTCAGAATCAAAGAAATGGAAATAGTTTTGCCGTATTTAATTCTGAGATTCGTATTCCAGTTTTTGTAATGTTTAGTAACACAACGGTCAGAAATGAACCGCTTCGAACTTTTCAATTAATTGGGTTTTTTGATTTAGGGACAGCTTGGACTGGATCGAGCCCATTTTCGAAGAATAACTACTTTAATGAAGAGACTATTATTGATAAACCGACCGTAATAAAAATAAACAATAACAGGGAACCATTAATTGCAGCACTAGGTTTTGGGCTTAGAAGCAAAATATTTGGTTACTTTGTAAGAGGAGATTTAGGTTGGGGGATTGAAAATGGCTCCTTCAATAAAAAATCGAAATTGTTTTTATCCTTGTCACATGATATTTAAAAATATGACTTTTCAGACTATTGTAGTACTTGTGTTTATCGGGATTGCCTCGGGAATATTAAGCGGATTTGTAGGAGTTGGTGGCGGAATAATTATTGTCCCGGCACTAATTTTTCTTTTGGGAATGAACCAACTGAATGCACAAGGAACAAGCTTGTTTGTCCTTTTGCTTCCCATTGGTATTTTAGCGGTAATGAATTACTGGAAAGCCGGTCAAATTAATTGGTCGTACGGTTTAGTTGTTTCATTGGCTTTTGTTGTTGGTGGTTACTTTGGAAGTAAATTTGCTTTGAAAATGTCGCCGAATTTAGTGCGTTTGATATTTGGTATTATCATGGTGATAATTTCCGCTAAATTGATGTATTCTGGTTACCAAGGTTTAAGCCATGAAAAGTGAGCACATAAAACAAATCAAACAACTTTCAGAAGACTTTTTCTCTGAAGTGAATGAAATCCGAGAATACCTACATAGTAACCCGGAATTGTCGTTTCAAGAAGTGAATACCATGCGCTTTGTTTCAGAACGTCTAAGGGAATGGAATATCCCACATCAAACCGGTGTTGCCGGGACAGGAATTATAGCGCATATTAGAGGTAGATTTTCAGAAGATACAGAACATGTGGTCTTGCGAGCTGACCTCGATGCTTTGCCAATTCTGGAGCGAAATGATGTGCCTTATAAATCCAAAGTGGATGGAGTTATGCATGCTTGCGGTCATGATGTGCATACTTCTGTGTTACTTGGAACCGCAAAAATTCTAAAATTAATGGAGAATGAACTTTCTTTTCCTGTACAGCTATTATTTCAGCCAGGAGAAGAGAAAGCCCCGGGTGGCGCATCTCTGATGATTGCAGCTGGCGCTTTAAAGATGAATCCAATAAAAGCAATCTATGCTTTACATGTTTTTCCAGAAATGGAAGTAGGAAAAGTTGGTTTTCGAGAGGGTCTATATATGGCGTCATGCGATGAATTGCATCTAAAGATTATTGGAAAAGGAGGACATGCCGCACTTCCCGAAAATTGTATAGATCCGATTTCCGCTGGTGCAAAGGTGGTCGCTAGTTTGTCAAATGACATTAAAGCGCAGTGCGATCCAAAAACTCCATGTATTATCAGTATCGGGCATTTTGAGGCAATTGGAGCTACAAATGTTATTCCTGAGACGGCCATTTTAAAAGGGACTTTCAGAACGATGAATGAGGAATGGAGACAAGAAGCGCTGGATTTAATGAAAGTTAAAATTGCGCAAATTGCTAAAGAAACCGGCACGACAATTGAATTTGAAATTGTGAAAGGCTATCCATTCTTGGAAAATGACAGTGAAACAACCGTTGAATTAAAGCGAAAAGCTCAAGAATTTCTGGGAACTGAGAATGTGGAAGATTTGCCCTTGCGCATGACGGCGGAAGATTTTTCTTTTTATACGCGATTGGTACCCGCTTGTTTTTTCCGTTTAGGAGTCAGAAATGAAGCGAAAGGAATTGTTAATGGAGTGCATCATCCTAATTTTGACATCGATAAAAATGCATTAAAAATGGGCATGCAAATTATGGTCTCTACGGCTTTTTAATATGAAATATTACGTCTTTTGTCCTTTGATTTTACTATCGAACAGTAGAAAATATATAAAAATTATAGTATCAATAATTTCGAAGTTGTCCACGTCAAATTGCTTGTTTACGATGAAAAAACGTATTCTTTTTTCTATTTTTCTCCTACTTTTTTCTTGCAATAAAGAAAAACACAATAACCGACTTCTTGCGGGTGATTGGGAGATTAGAAATTATTCAGAAATTATTTTTGACGGTACTACGAATAAATTTAGTTTGCTTTCAGGATCGGCTCATTTTGATAATTTAAATGGAAAAGCTGAAGCGAACTTTAGTCTCACTCTTTACGCTGTTGCAAGTTCAGATACTATTGATAGGAATGTTTCAGGTGTCTATTCGCGGCGAGCAATCGATACACTTGAACTTAAAATGAATGACTCCATTTACCTTTTCGATATCAATCGAATATTCAAAACAGATTTGAATTTACAGGGTGGACTTGATCCAAACAGAAAAGGGATTTACATCATGAAGAAAAAGTAAAATTCTCTTCTAAAGTAACAAGATTATAAATTAATTGGCGTATTCATTCATGAACTTAATTCGCATTAATCGAAGCTCATCCTCCGAGTAATCTCCATCAAACTCATTATAAGCTTCCATCAAATCGTCCGTTTCAGACTCAATGAAATAATCGAAAATCTCTTCCTGATTATCTGAATCCAAAATATCGTCTATGTAATAATTTATATTGACACGCGTTCCAGAAGAAACAATAGCTTCAATTTCATCTATCACTTCAACTAGGGTTTTCCCTTGCGAACGACCAATATCTTCTAAGGGTAATTTACGGTCTATATTTTGAATCAACTGAACTTTTAAACCAGATTTATTAACCAATGATTTTACGACCATATCGTTTGGCCGTTCAATATCATTGGAATCAACATAATCTTTTATTAATTCAATAAATGGACGACCGTAACGTGCCGCCTTTCCTTGGCCGACTCCTTGTATGTTTGTCAGCTCATCTAAAGTAATTGGATATTGAAAGCACATATCCTTCAAAGAAGGTTCTTGAAACACCACAAATGGTGGCACTTTGCTCTTTTTTGCTGTAGTTTTTCGCAATTCGACGAGCATTCGGTATAAATTTTCATCGAATGCTGCACCTTTCCCAGCTACTAAAATGTCATCCTCATCGGAAACATTGTAATTGTTTTCTGTGATGAGCTTGAATGATGTTGGTTTTTCTAGGAATTTCTTTCCTGCTTCAGTCATTTTTAAAATTCCGTAGCTCTCAATATCTTTAGAAAGTAAACCCGACACAACGGCTTGGCGAATACAAGCATTCCATAAATTTTCATTCGTATCTTTCCCTCTGCCGAAATTTGGAGAAAGATCATGTCTGTAATTTTTTATATCTGAGGTAACATTACCAGCTAAAAACGCACAAACATATTTTGGTTTTTGCTGTTCTTGTAATTCTACTACCGTTTCTAGTAAAGCAATTATAAAGTCTTTTCCTTCAATTTTATCTTTAGGATGTCGACAATTGTCGCAATTTGCTTCACATTTTTTTTCGTTGAATTCTTCTCCAAAATAGTGGAGTATGAATTTGCGTCGACAAACAGAAGTCTCGGCATACGATACAATTTCGTGTAGCAACTGTCGACCAATTTCTAGTTCAGCTACAGGTTTGCCCTGAAGAAATTTCTCTAATTTTTCAATATCTTTGTAAGTGTAAAAAGCCAAACATTCTCCTTCGCCTCCATCACGTCCAGCGCGCCCAGTTTCTTGGTAATAGCTTTCTATTGATTTTGGAATATCGTGGTGAATCACAAAGCGCACATCGGGTTTGTCAATTCCCATTCCGAATGCTATTGTTGCAACAATTACGTTAACATCTTCCATCAAGAACATATCTTGATGCCTGCCACGTGTTGTCGCATCTAATCCAGCATGATAAGGCAAAGCTGAAATTCCGTTTACTTGCAGTAATTCTGCAATCTCTTCTACTTTTTTCCGGCTCAGGCAATAGATAATACCACTTTTGCCTTCCATGCCTCTTATGTAGCGAATAATTTCTTTTTCAACGTTGCGCTTTTGGCGTATTTCGTAATACAAGTTATCGCGATTGAATGAAGATTTGAAAACCGTGGCATCCAACATATTCAAGTTTTTCTGAATGTCATGTTGAACTTTTGGAGTTGCCGTGGCTGTCAGCGCTATGATTGGAACATCTGAAATTTTTTCAAATATTTCTCTTAATCTGCGGTATTCAGGTCGGAAATCATGTCCCCACTCTGAAATACAATGTGCTTCGTCAATAGCGAAAAAAGAAACATTTACCGATGTAAGAAAATCAATATTTTCCTGTTTAGTTAGTGATTCCGGCGCGACAAAGAGCATTTTGGTAATTCCCGAAACGATATCAGCTTTGACTCTTGTAATTTCAGTTTTTGTCAAAGATGAATTTAACACGTGTGCAATACCTTCCTCTTCGCTTACGCCTCTTATTGCGTCGACTTGGTTTTTCATCAAAGCAATTAATGGGGAAACGATAATCGCAGTTCCCTCTGAGAGCAAAGCTGGTAATTGGTAACATAGCGACTTTCCGCCGCCAGTTGGCATAATCACAAACGTATTTTTACGATTTAAGATATTGGTGATTATACTTTCTTGACTTCCTTTGAATTTGTCAAAACCAAAAAACTTGCGCAATGCAATTTTTAGATTATCATCTGCCATTTATAGTAAAAAATTAAAAAGGGTTTAGGAAAAGAGCCTAGCAGACGAATATAGGCAAACAATATATATTTACCATCATAAAAAATAGAAAATACGTCTTTTTTAAGTTGAAAAAAAATAAAAATGGGCAGTAGAAATTACGGCTTACCTCAGGCTGATTGTTTATTTTTGAGCTCTCTATGGAAGAAGAAAAAGAAATGTCGTTTTTGGATCATCTCGAAGAATTGAGATGGAGATTGGTTCGTTCGGCTATTGCTATTTTAATTGTGGGGATTTGCCTTTGGATATTTAAAACGTGGATAATGGAAAACGTTTTACTTATTCTTCGTTCACCAGACTTCGTTACGTACCGAATGATGTGCCAATGGTTTGGCGTTTGTACGGAAGAAATAAATTTCGATATGCAAAGTATTGAAATGTCGGGACAGTTTTCTTATGCCTTGATGATATCAATTGTTGGCGGAGTTGTGGTAGCTTTTCCTTACATCTTCTATCAACTGTGGTCATTTGTTAAACCCGGTTTAAAACAAAATGAAAGGAAAGTAGCCAAAGGAATTATTTTTTGGGTAAGCTTACTTTTCTTTTTTGGTATACTTTTCGGCTATTTTATTGTTGCTCCTCTCTGTGTTCAATTTTTTGGGGGATTTACGCTGTCAGATCAAATCCATAATAGTTTTACAGTAAATTCATTGCTGTCAATGATTATTTCTACTGTTTTTTATTCCGGATTATTGTTTTTGTTGCCAGTGGTAAGTTTTTTATTGACGCAATTAGGAATTATCAATGCGGCTTTTTTGCGCAAATACAGAAAGCACTCCCTCGTTGGTGTTTTAATTCTAGCGGCTGTTATTACTCCTCCAGATTTAATTTCACAAGTTATTGTAGCGATTCCTATTGCATTCTTATATGAAGTGGGTATATTTGTTGCAGCTCGAGCTGAAAAAAAGCAACAACTAAACCAATAACTATAGACAATTAATGAAAATCAAAATTCTGATTTTTATACTATTAACTTTCTCTGTGGCCTCTTGGGGCCAAAAAACAATTTTACAAGGTAAAGTAACGGACCAAGCGAATGGCGAAGCAATGCCATTCGTAAAAGTGCAGTTTCAGAATACAAAAATTGGGATGCTTACAGATTCAATAGGGCATTACTATTTTGAAACATATTATGCATCTGACTCTTTGATTTTTTCTTTCGCAGGTTATAAGAAACAAATTCTTTTCGTAAAGAAAGACGGGATACAAATATTGGATGTGAAATTGGCAATTCAAGTTACGGAAATAAACGAAGTAATAGTTCGGCCTCCGGATGAGTTTCCGTCGACTATCCTTCATCGGAAAATGGTAGCCAATAAAGAAATCAACGACAAAGAAAAACTCAATGCCTACGAATACGAGTTGTACAACAAGCTTCAACTCGATTTGAATAATATGGGAGATAAATTCACAGATCGAAAACTGTTAAAACAGCTTGATTTTGTGATGGATTACCTAGATTCATCAGAAAACGAAAAGACCTATTTACCCGTGCTTCTGACGGAATCCGTTTCTGATTTTTACTACAAGAATAACCCGAAGAAAAAAGTGGAGGTAATGCAGGCTTATCGCGTTTCAGGGACGGAAGAACTTTCTTTTAATCAGTTTTTGGGCGATATGTATTTGGACATTAATATCTATGACAACTATATTAATATGTTTGGTAAATCTTTTGTTTCCCCGACTGCAAATTTCGCGAAATCTTTTTATCGTTTTTATTTGAATGATTCAAGTTTTATCGATAATCATTGGTGTTATCTATTAAGTTTCGTTCCAAAACGATCAGGTGATTTAACTTTTACAGGAGAAATGTGGATTCACGACACTACCTATGCGATAAAACAATTCAACGCCAACATTTCCCCAGATGCTAACTTGAACTTTATTACGGATATGTATTTCGAGCATACTTTTGATATGGTGGCACCTGAAGTTTGGATGCTAACTGAAGAAAAAATGATTGCTGACGTAAACATTACGCAGAATTCTAAATTGTATGGACTCTATGGAAGAAAATATGCTTCGAGAAGGAATTTTACAATTAACGAACAAAAACCGGAGGAATTTTACAAAGCGGATGGTGCTGTCTTAACAGTGGACGGAGCAAGTGCAAGAAGTGATGCATATTGGGCTGAAAAAAGGCATAAACCGCTATCGAAGCAGGAAGAAAGAATTGATGAAATGGTGGATTCACTGAATAATAATACCTATTTCAAAATGTTGAAAAATATTACTTTTTTGGCCACAACGGGTTATTATCCTTTGGGAAAAGTCGAGTTAGGCAGTGTATTCAATCTTGTTAGCGCAAATCCTGTAGAACAACTGCGTTTGGCGGTTTCGATAAGAACATCGAACTCTTTTTCACGTAAAGTTGAGTTCGGAGGTCGACTAGCCTATGGTTTTTTAGATCAACGATTCAAATATTTGTTAACGTTTCGGGCCAATTTGAGTCAAAAGAAACGAACACTTCTTAAATGTTATTATAATTATGACATTGAGCAACTTGGTCAGTCTGCAACGGCATCCACAGTAGGCAGCACCTTTGGAACGGCATTTCGAACTGGAATTCTTGATAAATTGACTTTTATTTCCCGAGTTGGCACGAGCATCGAAAGAGACATTAAAAAGGATATTATTGTCAAAGGTGGATTTGAATGGAGAGAATTAGAAGCATTGGGTAGGGCAAATTATGTTCGAACGAATACTCTTTTGGGTATTCCAGATACAGTCTCAAGATTGACTACATCAGAATTTACGGCAAGTATTCGCTGGGCTAAAGGAGAAGAGTTTATTTCAGCAGCTTTTGATAGAACGAGCCTGCGTTCAAAGTATCCGGTAATAATGTTTCAAGCAACTTTTGGGGTTAAGGGTTTATTTGGAAGTAATTATGAATATCAGAAATTCGATTTATTTGTTGACCATACGAAAACATTAGGCATATTTGGACAAATACGATACGGTGCTAATGTTGGTAAAATTTTTGGTTCTGCAGCTTATCCTTTTTTGAAAATACATGAGGGAAGTCAATCATATTGGCTTTTGACTTCTACTTTTAATAAATTGAATTTCTTTGAGTTTATTTCAGATCAATATGCTACGGCATATCTTGAACAGCATTGGGATGGTTTCTTTTTAGATCGGATCCCATTGATTAAAAAATTAAAATGGAGATTAGTTAGTGGCACACGAGCAACTATTGGCTCTTTGTCGAGTACATCTAGCGGAAATATTCAAGTGCCTAGTTTTGTCAAAAAGTTTAATAATGTACCCTACGTTGAAGCTAATCTTGGTATTGAGAATATTTTTAAATTTGGACGAGTAGATTTGGTTTGGAGATTAACACATCGCATACCAGGAGAAAATCCTTTAGGTGTGCGGGGAAGGATATCCTTTAATTTTTAACTTTGCCACGTGAAACTATATACCAACAATATTAAAAAATCCTATAAAGGTCGTCATGTCGTTAAAGGAGTGACCATTGAGGTGAATGAAGGGGAAATAGTTGGTCTTCTTGGTCCAAATGGTGCCGGAAAAACTACCTCCTTCTACATGATTGTTGGATTAGTGAGTCCAGATGCAGGAAGTGTTTTCCTCGACGATGTTGATATTACAAAGCACGCCATGTATCGTCGTTCCCAAATGGGGATTGGCTATTTGCCGCAGGAGGTTTCTGTTTTTCGTAAGTTGAGTGTTGAAGACAATATCATGGCGATATTGGAAATGACGGATATGAATAAGGAGGATAGAAAGAATCGTTTGGAAGAATTGCTAAATGAATTCAGTTTGACACATGTTCGAAAAACTTTAGGTAATCGCTTGTCTGGGGGAGAAAAAAGACGAACTGAAATAGCACGTGCATTAGCAACAAACCCCAAATTTCTTCTTCTCGATGAACCATTCGCTGGCGTTGACCCAATCGCAGTTGAAGATATTCAAGCCATTGTTTCTCAACTCAAAGAAAAAGGTATAGGAATTTTAATAACCGATCATAACGTTCAAGAAACACTCAATATTACTGACAGGGCTTATCTGTTGTTCGAAGGAAGTATTCTGAAGTCTGGAACTGCGGAAGAACTAGCTGCTGATGAGCAAGTGAGAAAAGTGTATCTAGGTCAAAAATTTGTCTTGAGACGGAAATAGATATATACAGTTTGGTCACAAAAAAAGGCTGCAAGTCTTAGACCAACAACCTCACTCTTTGATATTTTATTCTGTAGTTTATTTCGATGCTAAATCAACGTTTTCTACATTATCAATGCTGCCATATGCATCGCAGTGTCTGCCTTGAGAACCTCCGCAAGCAAATAAACCAGCTGTTAATACCAATGTTAATATTGTCAAAATTGCTACTCTTTTCATGTTTTTGGTTTTATTCGTTAATATCATTCTATATAGTGCAAAGTTATTACTAATTACGTTAATTTCATACTTTTATTGCACGGGATTCGTTCTTTGTTCTAATAATAACGCTCATATTTACGTTCAAATGTAGCATGCGGATTTCAAAAGCTGTTCTTTTCTTTTTTTGCTTATTTCCAATGGTTGGTTTGAGTCAAAAATCATTCCAGTTAACCTTTACGAACGAAGACTATAAAAGTTTTAAAAAGAATCCTGAAAAATATTTTAAGGATAGCATAGGGCCTATAAAGTATGTTCAAGAGCTTCAGTATTCTGCAATAGAAAATGGGTATTTAACAGCATCTCTTGACAGTTCATATTCACTCGAAAAAACGTATTATGCTGACTTTTATTTAGGTCCAAAATTCAGTAAAATTGGCTTAAATATGAGTTCTGAAGACTTAGATTTTTTCAAAAAATACATGCGTATTTCTGAAAAATTTTTGACGAAGCAGGAATTTCGTCCCAAAGAAGTTGCCAAAACAATACGAGATTTACACAATTGTTTGCTGTCGAATGGCTATCCATTTGCCAAAATTTCATTGACAGATATTCAAGTTGGGGAAGCTCAGAGTTTAGCTCAAGTTAGAGTTGAAAAATTCAATCAATTGAAATGGCATAAGCTTATTGTGAAAGGCGATACAGCAATTTCATCGGTTTATTTGTACAATTTACTTCAAATAAAACCTGGTAAATTATACGATGAGTCTCAACTGCAATTTATTACGAATAGAATAAATCAAGTTTCTTTCTTGACAGAAATAAAACCGCATGAACTTCTGTTTACGCGGGATGGAGTGGATTTATATTTATATATAAACAGCAAACCTTTGAGTTCAATCAATGGTTTTTTAGGCTTGCAACCAGACCCTATTCAGAATAAATATTTCCTGACTGGCGAACTTAGCTTAAAATTGGTGAATATTATTAAACGCGGAGAATTATTAGACATCAACTGGAGAAATATTCAAGCGCAAACTCAACAATTAAAAGCAAGAATAAACTACCCTTTTTTATTTAAATCCTCCTTTGGAGTTGATGCGCAATTTAAGTTGTACAAACGAGACAGTACTTTTCTTGATATAAAATCAAAAATAGCCATTCAGTATTACTTAAAAGGTGGAAACTTTGTCTCTTTCTACTTTGAACGAAACAATTCGTCCTTGCTCGGCGGAGCTGCGAATAACACTAGTTTCAGTAATTTGGCGAACGTAAGAAGCAATAA
>JBDNIA010000003.1:0-16750 GCA_041688525.1 Crocinitomicaceae bacterium
ATTGCAAATTAAAAAAACTAAAAGGTCATCTGGAACACTATTCCTATTATTCCTTTGAAGATCATCGCATAAGAGCCGATAAATATTCAGTTTTGACAGCAAAAAAACATTTTGAAGCAGGCAAAAAAGCTTCAATTTTAAAACCATATTTGAGTTCAATCGGCCGCTTTTTTGGCATGTACATCATGAAAAAGGGTATTTTGGACGGAAAAATGGGCTTTCACATAGCGCGAATTAGTGCGCAATCCAATATTGTAAAGTACAAAGAATTAAGAAGGTTAAATCGTGAGTAAAAAGCTTAATATAGAAGAAGGAACAGTTATAATTTCAAGGACAGACAGCATAGGAGATGTGCTTTTGACTTTGCCCATATGTGCTGCTTTGAAGCGGGACTATCCAAAAATTAAAATTGTTTTTCTAGCAAGTGCTTATACTATTCCTGTTGTGAAGCATTGTTTGGCTGTGGATGAAATTATTGATGCCACAGAACTTTTGAATAATCCACTGGCAGCACAAATTGAAAAATTTAGAGGGGTAAATGCAGTTGCAATTGTGCATGTTTTTCCGAATCGAACAATGGCGCAATTGGCGAAGAAAGCCAAAATCCCATATCGTATAGGAACTTCTCATCGCGCTTTTCACCTGTTGACATGCAACCACAGGGTCAACTTTACGCGAAAGAGTTCTGCCGACCACGAAGCACAATTGAATTTTCATCTTTTGGCACCTTTTGGACATTCGAAGTTTCCAACTTGGGAGGAATTGAACGATAATTTGACTTATTTTCAAGCAAAGCAAACGAATATTCCAGTAGAATTTCAAAGTGAAAAAAAGAAAGTTATTTTACATGCGAAGTCTCAAGGTAGCGCAGTGGAATGGCCATTAGAAAAATATGGAGAGTTAGCTGACCAGTTAGTTAAAGCCGGTCATTCGGTTTATTTTACAGGAACAGAAAGAGAAGGGCATGAAATTCGCAAAAATATAACGTTTTCTGAGAATATATTTGATACAAGTGGTAAATTCAGTCTGGAAGAATTGATATCGTTCATTAATAACGGCGACTGTATAGTGGCTTGTTCAACCGGACCTTTGCACATTGCTGGGAGCTTAAATAAACCTTGCATAGGTTTATTTACACCCAAAAAGCCTATGCATCCTGGACGTTGGCAGCCTCTTGGAAAAAATAGTTCTATAATAACTGCGCACAACATTTGCAATTGCAAAAACAAGAGGAAATGTACGTGTTTAGCAGATATTTCCGTAGATACAGTGTTTCACCAAATACTCGAAAAATTAAAGCGTTAAACTTTCTGGTTTACAGTAACATCTGGGTAAGTTTTTGCGCGGCCCTGCTTTCTTTGGGTTTTTCCGAGGAGTTTAGATTGACCAATATAGCGTCTTTTGTGTTTTTTACTACGCTTCTGGTCTATACTGGTCAACGGTATTATAAAATGCATTTCACTAATTTTTTAACAAAAACACCACGTATTCTTTGGATGATGAGTAACAGAATATTAGTTAAGTTCATTTTGGCCGCTGCATTTATCGGAGCGATCATATATGGACTTCCTTTAATTTTGGCTACGACTTTCAATTTGGCAACAATTTCGTTTTGCGCACTAATTTCTATATTTTATGTCGTTAAAATCGGGAAGAAAAACTTAAGAGAAGTTCCAAGTTTGAAGCTCTTTCTTATTACGATTGTTTATTTTGTAATCGTTTTTGTTTTGCCTTTTCAATCTGTGGCAAGACTGAACTTGAGCTTACAACCTTTTTTGCAATTCGGTATTTTCTTTATTTGTCAATATCTGTATATTCTAGGTGTAACGGTTTTATTTGACATTCCAGATATTGATTATGATAATATAAGCTTGAAAACCGTAGCGCAAATTTTTGGAAAGCGTCGCACAATTTTTATTTCGATAGTGTTGGTTCTTCCTTTGTTCGCCTTCTTGTTGGCGGCAGGACATGATAAAATATATATTTTGTTCTTTCTTGTCATCCATATTCCTTTCTACTATTTTCTAGTAAAAGGAGAAGACAAGCACTTTTACCTTTCTTTTTTTGGAGAAGGTATTTTAGGATTATTAGGCGTATATTACTACTTGATTTAAGTCGCAACACAAGACGGAAAGAATATGAAGAAATTTAAAACAGCAAAAGAATCACAAGTGGTTTTGTCACAATTGATGTTGCCTTCTCATTCTAATTTTAGTGGGAAGATTCATGGTGGATTTATCTTGAATTTAATGGATCAAGTAGCTTTTGCTTGTGCGTCTAGACATTCGGGCAATTACTGTGTCACTGCTTCTGTTGACAGAGTTGATTTTCTAAATGCAATTGAGGTAGGTGAAATGGTTAATTTGAAAGCCTCTGTAAATTTCACTGGAAAAACTTCGATGGTAATTGGCCTCCGTGTTGAGTCAGAAAACATTAGAACTGGAGAAATGAAACATTGCAATTCATCCTATTTCACGATGGTCGCAAAAGAAGATAACGGACAAAACTGTGAAGTCCCTGGTTTGATTTTGGAAGACGTAAATAGCGTCCGTCGATTTGTGAGAGTCATTGAGCTGAAGCAATCCGATAATCGACAAGAGAACCTTTTTGGTGAAGAAAATTTTAAAATGGAAAATTACTTGGTTATGCTAGAAAAATACAATGCGAAACTAAAAATTTAGCGTACTTAAATTCGCCACTGTTTAAGCAAAAAGAGCTTTCACAACTTCTTCCATTTTGCCACACATAATAACCTTAATTGAGAAGTTCTTTGGAACAATTCCTTTGCAATATTTGGAAATGATAATCCGCTCAAATCCTAGTTTTTGTGCCTCGGCAATGCGCTGTTCAACTCGACTTACTGGTCTTATCTCTCCAGACAAACCAACTTCAGCGGCCAAGGCTGTTTTTGAGTCAAGCGATAGATCTGTGTTGGAAGATAAAACGGCAGCAACTACCGCCAAATCCATAGCGGGGTCGACTACTTTTATTCCGCCAGTAATATTCAAGAATACGTCTTTTGCCGCCAATTTGAAACCACATCGTTTTTCCATTACAGCGAGCAACATGTTCAAGCGTTTTGCGTCGAAACCTGTAGAAGAACGTTGAGGGGTTCCGTAAGCTGCCGTGCTGACCAAAGCTTGGACTTCTATCATGAGAGGACGCATGCCTTCCATTGTCGCCGCTAAAGCGATTCCACTCAAGGCTGAATCTTTGTGGTGAATTAAAATATCGGTAGGATCTATTACTTCTCGAAGTCCGCCGCCAACCATTTCGTAAATTCCCAATTCATTCGTGCTACCAAAACGATTTTTCACAGCGCGCAACAGTCGATAAACGTGCTGTCTGTCACCTTCAAATTGCAGAACACAGTCAACCATGTGTTCTAAAACTTTTGGACCAGCCAATGAACCTTCCTTTGTAATATGACCAATTAAGAAAACGGGAACATTTGTGGTTTTGGCATAACGCAGTAATTGAGCTGTACATTCTTTCACCTGAGAAACACTTCCTGGCGTACTTTCTATATCCGACGAATACAAAGTTTGTATGGAATCGATAATTAAAATATTCGGTTGAATATCTTCAGCATGTCTAAAAACTTGCTGCAAATGGGTTTCCGAAAGTATGAAACAAGTATCATTTTCAATTCCCACACGGTCGGCTCGAATTTTTATTTGTTGTTCGCTTTCCTCTCCTGAAACGTACAAAACTTTGACATTCTTATTTTTTATGGCCAATTGGAGCATTAAAGTTGATTTTCCAATACCTGGCTCACCACCAAAAAGGATTAATGAACCTAAAACTAATCCACCTCCTAAGACGCGCGTTAGTTCTTGGTCGACCAATGCCATTCTCATACCTTCATCAGTTGAAATGTTCTGTATGGTTTTTGGAATAGATTTACTAGCAGTACTAGAAAAAGCTACAGTTTGCGGCACTTTTTTCTCTATTTTTTCTTCTACGAATGTGTTCCATTCACTACATGCTGGACATTTGCCCAACCATTTTGGAGCTTCGTGGCCGCAATTTTGACAGAAAAAGGCAGATTTTACTTTTGACATTGCGATAAAGTTAGAGAAAATTTTGACAGAATTTGTTCCTTGGTGAGCATTAAAAAAGCGAGCACTTTTAGCAGGTGCTCGCTTTCCTTTCATAGTTGCCTTACGGCCGTTTAAAATCTTATTTCTTTACAATTTTTCTCGTACTTACTGTATTGCCATGTGCGACAACAACGAAGTAAATGCCAGATTGGAATGCAGACAGATCAATTGAAACATTTGATTGGCCATGCAGCTCCATTTCAAGCATTTGTCTTCCGTTGAGATCAAGTATAGTGATTTTTTCTAAATTTTCACCAAGAGAGGTAACTGAAATTCTGTCTTCTGTTGGGTTAGGAAACACTGTTAATTTACTGTCAAGATTGTTTTCATCTATTCCAGCGGAACAGTTTAATGGAATTGTGAAATTTTCTACTTGGTCAAATCTATCATCTGTATTGCCCTGACTCGCGTTAAAACCTAAACCTCTTTTGGCAAATGTGCTCCAAATTAAACATTCGTTTATACCGCCATTCAACAACTGATCCGCCAAAATAATCGCGTTTCTGCCGTCCACGGCGCCCGGGGAACAAGGTTGAAGTTTTAAGCCTTCAATTACTAATTCCATTAGTTTATTGTTCCCGCCAGTTCCATTGTAAACATCAGAATCAAATCCATATTCATCAATAAATGCCCAAGTTAAATCCCACAAAGCTGTACACCAAACAAAGCCTATACCATGTGGTTTCGAAATAGATGAATTGTTCGTGGCATCATAGGTAAACCCATTTATATTGAAAGCAGTACTGTATGGAGCAGGTCGTATTCCACTTCCTGTTGTCGGTTGATTTTGAACATATGTTCCAACTCCCCTTCTATCAGAACCAAGATCTCCTTGCTCGATTGTTAATATTAATCCAAACCAGTCGGACCAACCTTCACCCATTTGATCGTCATTACCCAAGCAACTTGTATTATTTGCGCCTCCCGTTAATCGGTTGGATATTCCGTGTCCGTATTCGTGAGCAATGATCATATTGTCTAAGTCACTATCAGTAGAATTAAGTGCATTTTGATCTGAGATACTACCATTGAGGACGGTGTTTGCTGTTAGTGTGCTAATGAAAGTATTTCCATCTGCTTGACTGACCATGATTGCTGGAATGGTAATGGTCTGTGTAGGAGTTCCGCCCATTGTTATTGGCGTTGTTGCGACATTATTTATTACTATAACCGCAACTGCTCCGGCATTTTGACAATTTTCAACTTTTAGGGCAAAGGTACAAGTTCCTCTTTTCACGAGCGCAATTTTACCAGTAATTTGACTCGTGTTAATAATTGTGTTACACGCATCCATAGGTTCAGTTCCTCCGCTGTTGACCATAATAATATCTTCAGTTAGTGGTATAGTGGGAGGTTGAGGACCGAAACTAGCCATGGATGAAGTATAAGGTCCAACTAATGAAGTAGGAGCATTTATCTCTAGAAACTCTGATGTGGCTGAATTTGTCCAAATGTACATCTGCATGCGCGGGTTACTTCCGTCATTTGGAGTCCCAAAATTTGCATTGTTCGTTCCGCTACCATCTTGTGCATCTGCATTGACATGGTCGCTTCCAAAACCGCCATTACCATAGTTATTGTCTTGAAAATTTCCACTTTGTTCATCAAATCCGTATTGATACCATACATCGTGCATAATATTATTCATGTAGAACAAGTTGGTAATCGCTGCATCCAAATAGGATGTTGGATTGCCCCCAGCATAGGGGAAGTCAAAAACTAAGTTATTTCCACCATCAGGAGCATAACCGGGAACATCGTCGTCGTTCGCGTCTTCCGTTGCGTGAACATTGTTGCCTCGCGTGATTGTATACTCGGCTCCGGCAGCTCCATTCGTATCGTGCCATCCGTAAGGAGAGGCAGTGTTATTGAAAGGACCAACAGCTAAAGTTCTTGAGACGTGATTTGGACTTTCAACAGGAATTTGGAATACGCGATAAGAATCATTTTGTGGCGGTGGCGCAGGAGCCATCATTAATTGATGACCCAAGTCAGCTTTTTCTAATGCCTTGTGATTGAAATGTTTTTCTGCAGAACACTTTTCAAAATTACAAGAAATTGTCCAATTGATTTTATCTATAATTTTGCCTGTTTTTGCATCAACATATAAGTTCCACCAATGCAAACCATCTTTCATTTGCAAATTGATTTCGTAAATTAAACGAACGACTTCTCCATTAAAAAAGTAAGCCAAGTTTGTTGGAATTTTTTCGCTTGAATAGTCGGGGTTCTGAGTCCAACTATTTCCATTTACCGGGCTATAATTTTTATTGTTTGGACTCGCATTTTCTCCAGTTAACTTTTCCCAAGCAATATCTAAACATTCAGGGCCACTTTTGAAAGAACCTTTACTAGGGATTTCAATTTTACGATCGAGCAAGCGATTTCCGCTTAGAAATAATTTATCTCCTTGTTCGACAAAAATAGCCGTTGAGTTCAATAGAGGTAAGCCTTCGAAAGTCTGTCGAATGTAGTGGTGAATAAGCCCATTTTTTTCGTTTGGAACAGATTTGTCAATTTCCCAGCTGATAGAGGGACTTATACTTGATTTGACATCATTCATCTGGAAATAGTCGTTTATACGGTCATTCAAGGTTTTCTGACTAAACGAGATAGTCGTATTAATCAATAAAAAGCCAATAAAAACGAAACGGAGAGAGGAGTATTTTTTTGTCATTTATCTTTTAAAATTGAGTTTAAGACAGCAAGTTAAATAATAACTTGTGTACAAAAAAAAATATTTTAAACAAAATCCAAAAATCCAATTAAAATCTATGAAATTATTGGGAAGCTAAAGTTTAGAAAACATTAAAATTTCATGGAAAAACTATCCATTTCTGAAACACAAGCGATTAACAGATCAATCGAACCTTGAATATCGCTTTTGTGTGCCATTTCGATTACTTGGTGCAAATGTCGAGTAGGAATGGATATTGCTCCAGCTATTGAACCACCTTCTGTCATTCTCTGAATTCCAGCGGTATCTGTTCCGCCAGCAGTTAAAATTTCAGCTTGCCAAGTAATTTTATTTTTGTCGGCTACTTGTTTCATATAGCGAACCATTCTTGAATCGCAAATAGTCGAGGCATCCATGATTTTTATGGCGGTACCTTTTCCTAATTCTGTAATTTTTTCGTGAGCTGCAGCACCGGGCAAATCGAAAGCAATAGTCGTATCCAAACCAAATCCAAAATCGGGCTTAATGCGCAAACTGGCCACATTTGCACCTCTAATGCCAACTTCTTCTTGTACGGTAAATACAGCGTATAGATCGTGTGGAATTTCTTTCCCTTTCAGATTTTTAAGTGTTTCTATTAAAATGAAAACCGCCAATCGATTGTCCAAAGATTTTGAATTCACACAATCTCCCATTTCAATGAACTCTCTTTCACGGGTTACGGGATCGCCTATTTTCACTAATTTTTTAACTTCTCCTACGGGCAAACCGGTGTCAATAAAATAATCTGATAATTTGGCAACTTTATTTCTCTCATCAGCCGTCATAACGTGAATAGGCTTGGATGCCATAACACCTATAATGTCTCTTTTGCCGTGGATTATTACGCGCTGTGCTGTTAATGTTTTTGGGTCAAATCCGCCCAAAGTATGGAAACGAATAAACCCTTGCTCATCAATATGAGTAACCATAAATCCAATCTCATCCATGTGTGCGGCAACCATAACTCTTTTGTCAGACTTTCCGCGTTTTATCGCATAAACATTTCCTAAATTGTCGATTTCGACTTCGTCAACGTAAGGTTTGATTTCTTTCAAGACCAATTCACGCACTTCATTTTCGAAACCAGGTGCTCCTGGTGTTTTGCAAATTTGAGCTAAGAGTTTTATGTTCATTTTATTAAAAGTTTGATTACCCAAAAGTAAGGAAATTTAAGAAGGTATAGCCCTTCGATTTTATGGATTCTTATGAATATTAAAACACAATTGTCACTTTGATGTTCGTCAAATCCGCTAAATTTGTAGTATGAGAGGAATTCACTGGTTTATCGTTATTTTCGTATTGGCTATCCCGTTTGCTTATTATTATGTCGCTCCAAAGCAAAAGCAATTACCAATTATTAATCCGGTTGATGTAAATGATTCACTCGTTGATACTGAATTATTGCGCAAAGGATTTGGCCATACAATCGGGGACTTTAAATTTTTAAATCAAAATGGGAAAACACTCTCATCGACGGATATTGACGGGAAAATTTGGGTAGCGGAGTACTTCTTTACAACTTGCGGCTCCATTTGTCCGAAAATGAATCAACAAATGAAACGTGTTCAGAGCGCATTTAGAGGTGACGATAATTTAGTTATACTGAGTTTTACTGTAACACCAGAAATAGATACGGTTGAGCAAATGAAAAAGCACGCTGATTTTCTTGGCGCTGAGTTACCACAATGGCAATTATTGACCGGTGACAAAAAAGAATTATATAACTTGGCGCGGAAATCTTTCTTCTTGTTGAAGCCGGCAGAAACAGAAAACATGGGGGATGCAGGGAATGATTTTATACATACAAATAATTTTGTTTTGGTTGATCAAGAACGTCGTATTCGCGGCTATTACGATGGAACAAATGCCAAGGAAGTGAACAAGATGATGAACGATATTGAGCGCTTGAAAAAGACGAAAAACTAATTTATGGAAAAACTTAGAAACTATGTCAATGGTGAATTACTTGCGCCTTGTACAGCAAATTATATTGATAATTTTGAACCAGCAACGGGAAATGTCTATTGTTTAATTCCCGACTCAGATGAAAAAGATGTGGAATTAGCCGTTCAAGCAGCAGAGAAAGCATTTCCAGCTTGGGCAGGACTTTCTGGCGAAGCGCGCGGAAAAATCATGCAAAAAGTGGCAGATGGAATAGAGGCAAGAATGGAAGAATTTGCTGAAGCTGAAGCAAAAGATAACGGAAAACCAGTCTCATTAGCTTCTCATGTTGACATTCCTCGCGCAATTTCAAATTTCTCTTTTTTTGCAAGTGCGATACAACATTTTGCCAACGAATCTCACTACATGGAGGGCGTTGGTTTAAATTATACAACACGTAAACCGATAGGAATTGTTGGTTGTATTTCTCCTTGGAATTTACCTCTATATCTTTTTTCTTGGAAAATAGCTCCTGCTCTTGCCGCGGGCAATTGTGTTGTAGCGAAACCGTCGGAAATTACACCTTACACCGCGTATTTATTGAGCGAAGTTTGTATAGCTGCTGGAATGCCAGCAGGTGTTTTGAATATCGTTCACGGCTTGGGAACAAGCGCTGGAGATGCCATAGTGAAACATAAAAAAATCAAGGCAATTTCTTTTACAGGTGGAACAAAAACGGGCGAATATATTGCCAGAACAGCAGCGCCCATGTTTAAAAAACTGTCTTTGGAATTGGGAGGGAAGAACCCAAATATCATTTTTGCAGATTGTGACTTTGATGAAATGCTCAAAACAACAATACGTTCAAGTTTTGCCAATCAAGGTCAAATTTGTTTGTGCGGCTCTCGAATATTTATAGAAAGACCAATCTACGAAAAATTCAAAGAGGCTTTCGTTGCTAAAATAAGTAAAACGAAAGTTTCGTACCCGCAAGATCCAAAAGCGCAAATGGGTGCTGTTGTTTCAAAACCACACATGGAAAAAGTATTGTCCTACGTGGAATTGGCAAAAGCAGAAGGTGGAATAATTTTGACAGGTGGAAAACAAATTCATTTGCCGGCACCGCACAATCAAGGCTACTACTTAGCACCAACTATTATAGAAGGTCTAGCATTCGATTGTCGAACAAATCAAGAGGAAATTTTCGGCCCAGTGGTTACTATAATGCCTTTCGACACAGAAGAAGAAGTGTTGATGATGGCGAATTCAACTGAGTACGGATTGAGTGCAACCGTCTGGACGCAACACCTCACACGTGCGCATCGAGTAGCTGACAAATTAGACGTAGGATTGGTTTGGATTAACGATTGGTTGGTTCGTGATTTACGAACTGCATTTGGCGGAACGAAAGCTTCTGGAGTTGGTCGTGAAGGTGGTTGGGAAGCTTTGCGTTTCTTCACGGAACCGAAAAATATTTTTGTGAAGCAGTAAATTATAGAATGAATTTCTTGATACGGCAGGCTGGTTTTTGGCGAGGTCCGTTTTGAATAGAAAAGTGCTATTCGTTTCTGAGTATATCTAGCCGATTTTACGTAAATTTTAAAATATGCAAATTACGCACAAAATAAGCCAAAAGCATGTTGTAAGGCGTCCATTTATTGCTTCATTTTTTCGCTTATGTCTTCCATGCGTTTAGCCGTTTCGATACCGTTAACAGGCAAGCCATTTGGGTTTAACAAACCAATTTGCACCAATACACTCGCCTGATCCCAATAGATATGTTCATGCGTAACCTTTCCGTCTTTGAATCCAACAATTACAACCAATGGAATTTCGACTCTTTTCCCAGTTGGAGCTATGTTGGGTAACATCCATCCCACTTCAGTAGTGTGCGTAAATTTAAAAATGATTTCATCTACCAGCTGGTTCTGGTCAATTGTTTGAGAAACAGGAACCATTTCAAGATCAGGTGGAAAAAATTTGCCGACAGGCATTAACTTGGCATAGAAGTCTCTTACCGCTTCTTTTCCTATCCCCCCAATCATCGTTGGGATATTATTCAAATGCGGACTGGATGTCATTGTAGCCAGTGTAGTGTCCAGGTCACCGCGGATTTCTGCATCAATGTGTGCTTGAAATTGTTGCGTAATTGCTATTTGTTCTGCTGTTAAAATCTTGCTCATATTAATTGGGTTTGTTTTTATCCGCAAGAGAATCAAACTGTTCAGACATGGTTGGATTCCCGCGCGTTAATTTTTTGATTGTTAAATCGTCAGCTTTATTGTTTGCCAGACGTAGGTTATTTTCCGAGGACAACAAAGCGTCTTTGGTTTTTTGAAGATGATCAATGGTTTTATCGATTTCATCGATCGCTGTTTTAAACTTACGACTTGCTAATTCATAGTTTTTCGCAAATCCTTCTTTAAACGTGTTCACATTGTCTTCAAAATTGGTAATGTCAATATTTTGATTTCTTACCAAGGCTAGTTCAGCTTTGTACTTCAATGAATTCATTGCTGCGTTGCGCAGAAGAGTAATTATTGGAATGAAAAATTGGGGCCGAACGACATACATTTTTGAATATTTGTAGGAAACATCAACAATCCCCGTATTGTAGAGTTCGCTCTCCGTCTCAAGAAAAGAAACTAATATTGCATATTCACATTTCTTTTCTATTCGGTCTTTATCGAGTTCTTTGAAAAAATCTTCATTCCTTTTTTTGCTAGCAGTTTCATCTCCCTCGTTCTTCATTTCAAACATGATTGAAATGATTTCATTACCTGCATCGTCAACTTCTCTGTAGATATAATCTCCTTTGCTTCCAGATTTTGCATTGTTGTCTTTTTCAAAATAGGCTTTTTGAAAGGCCGTAGCTCGAAGCTTATTGAACTCATTTTCACAATGTTGTTCCAGTGTTTCTCCAATCATTTTTGTTGAAAGCTTGAGCTTCATGTCTTTGCGAAGCGCAATTTCTTCATCCTTCATTTTGATGATGTCTTCCTTGGTTTTGATTTCAGCATTGAATTTTTCTTTCAACGATTGAGAGAGCAATTCTTTTTCAATCTCCTTGTTTTTCAAAGCGTTATTCAGCTCATCGCGTTGTTTTTCGATATTTTTAACGGCTTCTGAAATGCTTAGTTTTTTAGTGATATCGGCATTGTCAATCTTCGATTTCATTTCAGTAATCTCAATTTCTTTCTGAGCCAACTTCTCAGCTAATTCGCGCTCACCTTTGGCTTTTAGTTCGGCGATCTCTTTGTTTTTTTCAGCAAGATCTACAATCTGTGTATTTTTAAAATTCGCTTCAGCTAACTTGATCGCAGATTCTTTTTCTTTATCAGCAAGAGCCAATCGCGTTTGCAATTCTTCTTCGAAATGATGATCCCGAACTTGCTTGAGAATATCAGCAAAGCCCGACTCATCTACATTAAAAGTCTTTTTACAATGGGGACACACGATTTCGTTCATAATTTTAAAGTTGCGTTGTTATTACTTGCTTTTTATCGATTGACGATAACATGAATGAGGTCAGCTTTATTTCAAAAATACTATGTTTTTTGCAATTATTTAAATTTTTTTAAAATTGGTATCACTTAATTTTTCTCAATATTTATGCAGAGTTAGAATAAGCTGTGGCTAGCTAGATTTGCTCATGACACGGAGATTTCTGTTTAAAAGAATTTCTCATTCAAATATGAGGCAGCCGTTTCTTTTATTTGGTATTAATTTACTGGTAAAGTTCACGATATGCATTTAAATTTAAATGAAAAACATGTATTTTTTTGAAGCTTTTAAAAAATCCTCAAGGATTATTGATGAATTTTAATTCAAAGAATAAAGCCAATTGTAAATGAATACTTTTCAGCATTAGTTGATAGTTAGCGATTAATATCTCTAAAAAACACACATGCATTTAATGAAACTTAATATGGCGTTAGCGTCCTTAATGAGCTTCTTCAAACCACGTCAAAAAAAACTTAATTTCTTAATGTTTCAACCGAGTCGCACTCATTTTTCAAAAAGTAATTACATTTATTCCATATTCACCAAAAGTATGAGCAAAGAAATACGAACCTGTCAAGAATGCCAAACGGAACTCAAAGGTCGGAAAGATCAGAAGTTTTGCAGTGATTATTGTCGGAATACTTTCAACAATAGGCTACACGAGGATGCAACGAAATACGTTCGCAGAGTCAATAATATATTGCGGAAAAACAGACGTATTTTGGCGCAAATGAATCCAAAAGGAAAAATTACTGTGGATTCAATTACATTGGCCGAAGAAGGATTTAATTTTCATTATTACACAAATATTTATACCACTCAAAAAGGTGCTAAGTATTATTTCTGTTACGACCAAGGTTATATAAAAATTGAAAATGACCAATATATGCTTGTGGTGAAGCAGGATTATGTGAAATAGGGAGTTGGGACGCTACATTTTGTGGCGTTCTTCGAAGTTTTGGGACGTTGAACTTAGGTTTTGACGCGTTGTATGCTGTTTACTTTTCGCACGTATCAAATTTGGATTCTAAATCGTCGATGTGTTTTTTCATTTCGACTATTCTTTCCTCCATTTGAAGAATTAGCTTTTCGTAAATATTATTGACAGAAATACTTGTAATCATGCTTTGGTAATGACCTTCCAGTTTTTGTTCAACAAGTTTACCTTCAGTTATGAATTTATATACATCAAGGCGTGCTTGACCGATACAGTAAAAATCAATCAATTTCTTGATGGTCTCAAAGCTTATGTTGTTTTGTCATTTTCCATGTTTCAGTAAGTTTTTTTTGCGAAACTCATAATATGTGTACAAGATATTTTTGCAAATGTCTACTCTATATTTGCTTAAGTATTTGGTAATTTTCATGCCGTACTAATGTGAAGATTTAGATTTCAAAGTAAAAAATATATTTTTTGCAGTACTAGCAGGGGGAAAATAAATTCCTTTTCCAGCTTGAAAATATAATGGATACTAAAGGAGGTGAAATAATACTAAAGTCACGTAAATATTTACAAAAAAAGGAAAGTTTTTACTAAGGAAAAGTCTCGTTTGCCTATATATATGATAAATAAAAAACCATAGTATATAAACTTCCTTCATTAAGTGTTTTTTTTAAGGGTGTTTGAATGTATTCTGAATATGCTTGACTAGAATCTGAGTTTTGAGTATATGCAATAAATGCATATGCAACACCATCTTTAGCATACATATTCCCATATCCATTTTGTGGTACGCTAAAATAATATTGATTTAGTGTGAAATCAAAATCAGTGCTGCAAGCATTCAAATAATCTGGACTAGCCAAAGTAGGGGAATTCCAAAATTTACTTGCATTAATGTTATAACCACTTGCAAAACTTGGGCACCAATTGTATTCCTCAAAACTTCCATTGGGCACCAAATTCTCTTGTGCACTTCCTGAAGTAAAACAAAATAAAAAACTTAAAAATAAAAAAACAGGTTTAATCCCCAGCGTTTGGCTGAGACTGAACAATTTTTGAAAATTTTGCTTGTTCAGCATTTGATAAGATTTTGTTTTTAAAAGTAATAAATTCTTGATGTCGAACAAGACCAAAAGATACTTCTGTTGGGAAAACGTGTTGTTTCTGTCTACTTTACTTTAACGAAACAGCAGAGGTGATAGTTGGCTTTATTGGTCACAAAATATAGTTTTAGATTATTGAAAGTTAGTTAAATAATTGAGCAATCAGCATATCGGTTGATTTGTGAATGACTAAAATGGAATACCAGAAAACAATAGGGATGCGCATAAAAGAGCTCCGGTTGCAAAAAGGTATTTCTCAAAGACAATTGGCACTTTCATCAGGAAAAGATCCACAAAGTTTAGAACGAGTTGAAAACGGAAAGTCTTGTCCCACCGTTTTTTATTTGAACGAAATTTGTAAAACATTGGATATTTCGATTAAGGATTTCTTTGATTTCTCGATAAAATTTGAAAGTGAATAAGCAACAGAAACATCGATTTTGCTCACTGATGGAATTTTGTAATCTAATTTTATCCATGCTCCATACTCCATCAGTCCGTAGGACGGTCCATACTCCATCAGCGAAGCGGTCCAAACTCCATTTTTTTCCTATGCTAGCATAATATTAAAATATTATTTATAACTTAGTACTTCAAAACAATTAGCAATTAATGGATAGCGATAAACATATTTTAGTTGACCATGTACTGAGGCAACTCTGGCATAAAATTTCCCGCATGTACAACCAAAAAGCAGCACATAGTAATATCACGAGTTCAATAGGATTCATCCTAATGATCATTGACATTGATGGAACGCCGAGTACGCAACTTGGACCAAGAATGGGAATGGAGCCCACTAGTTTGTCTCGAACCTTAAAAACAATGGAAGATGCGGGCTACATAAGACGGCAGTTTGACGATATTGATAAAAGAAAGGTTTTAATATTTTTAACAGAATCCGGGATAGAAAAGCGGAGAGAAACTCGTGAAGTTATTGTAAATTTCAATGAGAAATTATTGGATAAAATCCCAAAGGGAAAATTGAAAGTTTACTTTGAGGTTATTGAAAAAATAGAACAGATCGCCGACCAAGAACTCGGAGAAATGATAAAATACGAAAGCAAAAAATATGAAAAAGTACATTAGAAAAGTAGCGATTTTGGGATCTGGAGTAATGGGTTCACGAATAGCATGTCATTTCGCAAACATTGGATGTGAAGTGTTGTTGTTGGATATCGTCCCGAAAGAAAAAAATGAAGTCGAAACAGCGAAGAATGTTTCATCTGAAAGCAAAGGTTTCTGGAATAGAATCGTTAATGACGCTTTGCAATTCGCATTGAAGAGCAATCCTTCTCCAATTTATAAGAAAGAGTTTGCTACGCGAATTACAACTGGAAATTTTGAAGATGATATGTCTAAAATTGCAGACTGTGATTGGATCATGGAAGTTGTTGTTGAGCGATTAGACATTAAAAAAATCATTTTCGACCAAGTTGAAAAATTTAGAAAACCAGGAACGATAATTTCTTCAAATACTTCTGGTATTCCAATTCACTTGATGTTGGAAGGAAGAAGCGAGGATTTTCAAGCTAATTTCTGTGGAACTCACTTTTTCAACCCGCCGAGATATTTACCTTTATTGGAAATCATTCCAACACCAAAATCAGATCCTGCAGTTATCGATTTCTTAATGGATTATGGAAGTCGTTACCTTGGAAAGAAAACGGTATTGTGTAAAGATACGCCTGCGTTCATTGCGAATAGAGTAGGTGTTTATGCAATTATGGCGCTTTTCCACGCAGTCAAAGAAATGGACTTGACCGTAGAGGAAGTTGATAAATTGACAGGACCAGTTTTAGGTCGACCAAAATCGGCGACGTTTAGAACTTGTGATGTTGTTGGTCTAGATACCTTGGTTCATGTAGCCAATGGATTGAAAGAAAATTGTCCGAACGACGAGCAGAAAGGATTGTTTGTTCTTCCAGATTACATCTTAAAAATGTCGGAGAACAATTGGTTGGGATCTAAAACAGGACAAGGTTTTTACAAGAAAGTAAAAGCAGCCGATGGTTCTAGCGAGATATTAGTTTTGGATTTGAAAACGATGGAATATCGTTCCCAAGTGAAAGCGAAATTTGCAACGCTTGAAATGACGAAGTCCGTTGATGATTTAAAGCAACGCACTAAAATGTTGGTTCAAGGACAAGACAAAGCAGGTGAGTTTTACCGAAAATTGTTTGGCGGACTTTTTGCTTATGTTGCCAATCGTTTACCAGAAATTACAGACGAATTATATAAAATCGACGATGCTTTGAGAGCAGGTTTCGGATGGGAATTAGGTCCGTTTGAAACTTGGGATATCGTAGGTTTAGAGGAAGGAATGAAGTGGTTGGAACAAGACGGAGGAAAAGTTGCGACTTGGGTACATGACATGAAATCAAAAGGATTTACGACTTTCTATAAATCAGAAGGTGGTTATAAAATGTATTTCGATCAAAACTCCGGAACTTATAAAGTAATTCCTGGAACAGAAAACTTAGTTATTCTAGATGCA
>JBDNIA010000181.1:0-4719 GCA_041688525.1 Crocinitomicaceae bacterium
CGTCATAAAGGAAAGGTGAGCTAGAACCCGATAATGAACTCAAGGTTGTAAAGGTTGGTGAACTAGTTCCTGCATTGAGAGATCGTCTTGCATTGCCAAGTCCCGGGAATACAATTAAGTCGTTTCCGTTATTAGGATTCAACGCGATACCTTCAACGGTTGTATTTAAAACAAGCGTTTTATTCGCATTGTTTGGCACTAAGGTATTTTCTAAAGGGAATGATGGATTGCTGCTGTATAAACTACCCAATCCGTCTATTCTGTAAATAGCACTTCCTGAAGAGATATAACATTTGTTAAGGTCTTTGGACCATTCAACATCAATACTATTGCCGCCAGCAGAACCAATACCACGAGCCATAATTACCCAATTGATATTGAGAACATTTGTTCTCAATGCGTTCCGTGTTCCCCAAAGTTCTCCACCATTTTTGGTTGTATAAACGTAGAACCAAGACTGGAATGGATCTGCCACTCGAACGAAATCCCAAGAAACACTTTGCGCAGTTGAATCTTTTCCTAATTCAATTACTTTATTAGAGATCGGGTGCTTAGCAAAATACCATTTATATGTACTCGTGCTAGCAACAACAACTGTATCAGCTCCAGATGCGAATTGAACTAATAAAGAATCGCCAACGGTTGGAGGCGCAGTACCAGAAATATAAGTGTAATTATAGTTTCCTAAAAGAACAGTTAATCCGTTGATAGCATTTTTAACTGAAATTCTCGTTTGTGTTAAAGCAGGATCATTTTCTTCAAATGCATCATAATACATTGGTGTTGATGTGGTATAATTTATCGTATCACCAGTTGAAGCACTAGGAATACGAACATTCGCTCCTGCAGCATAATTTTTATTTGCTCCGTAGTCTACAGAATCTTTTGAATTAGGATCGAAATATTCTGCTAGACCGATTGCCGTGTGGAAAGGGAAATCAACAGCTGTATAAGTCGTTGGGTAATCTGGAACAAAATCAGATGTACTTTCACCTTTGTCGATAGATCTTCGAACCGTTCCAGATTGAGATGTTACGAACATTACTCTTGGATTGAAAAACGAAATCTCACATTGAACTCCATCTCCACCGCTTACCTCTCTAAACTCTTGGTAAGTTGATAAAGAGTAATCGTTGTATAATGTTCCATTATCTTGAGCACCTCCTATAACAGCCCCATATTTATCAAATGCTATACCGTAAAATTGCGTCACGTTGTAACCTCTGTTTGAAGGATAAAAGCTTGCACCTAAGTCGTTCGTAATTCCAATACCGCCATCATTACCAATATAAAAACGATTATTATTATCAAACTTCATTTCGTGGTTGTCAGCATGTACATATGTCTGAGTGGTAGGTGATGCGAACCAATTAGATAACTTATCGAAGCCTCCAGATATTGGATTGGTTCCAGATTGTTTCCATTTCCAAACATCTAAACCACCGATAAAAATTCTTTCAGGATCTGTTGGGTCAACAGCAACTATTGAATTATAACCAGCTTGACCGTTGTAGATGTTTAGGTTGCCTGTTTGACTAGCTGAACCAATAAATTGAGACCATGTGTCGCCGTTGTCTTGCGAAACATTCATTCCTTGTAAATTCGTGCTTGACGTTCTAGTAGCGTAAATATTGAATTTGCCTGAAGTATTTTTTGTAGAAGATATGGCATATTCGATTCGGGCTGCACCTTGAACGATTTGTGTTGCGCCAGAACCGGACTTATCAAAAAAGCTATTACCACTATCAGTGGACACGAATGTTTTGTTTGAACCAATTCCTGCAACAATTACAGTTCCATCATTTGAAACTTGCACTGCGCTACATCCACCCGAAGATGTTGAAATACTTGTTAAAGAGGCATCGCCGTACGTCCATGATTTTATTCCTGTCGGTGTTGCCAACCATGCAGTATTGCTGTTGGGCGCTGCAACTATTTCTTTTACTTGAGTAATAACTGAAGTTCCCGGCACTATTGACCAACTGATCCCATCATCTTCAGTTATGTAGACGCCGTTTCCGTCCCATGATTCCCAACCTGAATAATTGAATCCGGTTGCAACTAAAATTGCTCCATTTGCTAATTGTGTCATCGAACCAACAAATTTAGAACCAAAATAGGCATCAACTTTTGACCATGTTGCGCCTTTATTTGTGGAACGGAAAACACCTCCGGTAACACTTCCAGCCCAAACATTGTTGATATTGTCTTTGTCAACTACGATTGCACGAGTTCTACCTCCAATATTATCAGGGCCTTTTTCTTCCCAAGTTAAAGGAAGTGCTTTGGAGTTTGACATATTTTTGACTGCTTTTTCAATCAAATTTAATTTTTCCGCTGTTATGCGCTCTCCAGTTGTCGGGTCAAAATATCTTGCAGCAATCCAAGCAGCAGCATCATCGGCTGATTTTTCTTGCAAGAAAGAAAGTTGATTTTTAGTGTATTGCCCGCTCTTGATAAACGCGAAGGGAGATGCAACAAGAATTGTTGCAATTGCAACTAATCCAAGAGAACCAAGTAAAATGAGTTTGCTTCTTTTCATACTTTTTAATATTCGAATTTTCTAATTGTCAATTTAACGAGTACCAAATTACAAAAAATTAAAGTTTTTTGGCAATCGTCGAGAGAATAATATTCACTTATTATTTTTATAACAATAAAGTTAAATTATTTGTTCATGACCTTCTAACAAATAAATACTATTTATAGTTCATTTTATACAGGTCTATTTTTTTAAAATAAATGTTTTTCGGCATGATATGAGGATCTAACGAGTGGTCCGCTTTCAACATATAAGAAACCCATTTTCAAACCTAAGACCTTATATTCTTCAAATTTTTCTGGAGTAATAAATTCCACTATCGGTAAATGTTTGGCCGTAGGTTGCAAATATTGCCCTAAAGTAAGAACGTCAACATCCACACTGCGCAAATCTTCCATTGTTTCAATTACTTCAGCTTCTGTTTCACCTAAACCCAGCATAACTCCCGATTTTGTTCGCATACCACCTTTTTTTAAACGAAACAGAACTTCTAAACTTCTATCGTATTTTGCTTGAATTCTGACTTGTTTTGTCAGACTTCGTACCGTTTCCAAATTATGTGAAACAATTTCAGGTGCAATGTCAATTATGCGTTGTAAATTTTCCCATTTCCCAGCAAAATCAGGTATCAATGTTTCAAGTGTGGTGCCAGGAGATTGCTTGCGGATTGCGCGCACAGTTTGTGCCCAAATCTCCGAACCGCCATCTTTAAGGTCGTCTCTATCAACGGAAGTAATTACAGCATGTTTAACCCCCATTAGTTTGACGCTTTTAGCAACATTTCCAGGTTCGAATTCATCAACCTCTTCGGGTCGACCAGTTTGAACAGCACAAAATCCACATGAACGGGTACAAATATTCCCGAGGATCATAAACGTTGCTGTTCATTCTCCCCAGCATTCTCCCATATTAGGACAATTACCACTTTCACAGATCGTGTGCAATTTATGTTCTGATACCAAGGATCTGACTTTTTTATAATTTTCTCCTGTCGGAAGTTTAACTCGTAACCATTTTGGCTTGTTAACTCTTACGCGACTTTCACCTTTTATAACTGTTTCTTCCATTTTGTTATATTTTGTTTTTCCCGAATTGGACAGAAGCGTAAAATCCGGGAAATATTTTTGCATTATCACCTAAATAGAACAGATCAATTTTTTTTGAAAAACAATCTAGTTGCAGTCCAATCTCAACAGCAGTAATCCTATTATTGTTCGAACTAAAATCAAATTGAAACCCTGATTTTAAATAAACTCCGAGTGCATACGTACTTTCTGAAAAACCTTTCCAAACGGAAGCTCGGCCGTAAATTTTTTGGTTGGTATGTATAAAAGGGTCATACCTTAAACTTTGAGGTTCAATTTCTCCAACTTGGGCGAAAGGATCTTTTATTTTGAGATAAATTGGTTTTATTATTCCCATTGAAGGACCAATGGCTGGGGTAAATCTTATTGTCACTCCTCTTGCTCGTCTTCTCTCGAAGATCAACCAGCTTCCACTATAGGCGGCACGACTGGAAAATAATAAATTGATTTTTCCAAAAACATACGATCGAGAATCTGCGTAGACGGAATTCGTAATGCGCGTTTCTTTACCTCCTTTTAGTGAGCCAATCAAGAGATGAAGCCCATGTTTAAATTTATCATTAATGTTTCGCTCAAACGTAAAGTTAGCACCGAAACCATTGGTGGCCAATTGAATTCCAAGACACCAATTTTTTTTATACAAATAATCAGTTGACTCCTCTGCAGGTAATTGCGCACTAACAGTGAAGCTGTAACACACAAAAAAGAGTATTTTTACCACGTGATTCAAAAGACTTGTCTTTTTGATGAATACAAAGTTACGACAATTAGAGAAATGGATACAGTTAAAATAGAATATTTAGGGGCACTGCGCACGGAATGTACACATATTAAAAGTGGCACAAAGCTTTTAACAGATGCTCCGATAGACAATAAAGGGAAAGGTGAATTTTTTTCTCCAACTGATTTATTTGCAACTTCATATGGCTCATGTATGCTTTCTTTGATTGGAATTTTTTGTCAAGAAAACGATTTAGAATTTTCAAATGGTTCAGTAGGAATTGAAAAAATAATGGGAAGTAACCCAAGAAGAATAATTGGATTAAATATTTCTATGAATTTGAAAGGTAACAATTGGGACGAAAAAACAAA
>JBDNIA010000182.1:0-2776 GCA_041688525.1 Crocinitomicaceae bacterium
ATTTTCTCGAAAAATCTCCTTAATCTTACAGTCCAATTGAGAATAAACATGATTACACCCAAAAAGATAAATTCAGCACTAATTTCAGTATTTGACAAGTCCGGTTTAGAGCCTATTGTTCAGGAACTTGCGAAAAACAATGTTGAAATATTTTCTACTGGTGGTACACAGAAATTTATTGAAGAATTAGGAATCACTGTTACGCCTGTTGAAGAATTAACTTCTTTCCCTTCAATTTTAGGTGGGCGCGTGAAAACGCTTCATCCGAAAATTTTTGGGGGCATTCTTCACCGAAGAGGTTTGAGTGAAGACCTGGAACAAATTAATGCCTATGACATCCCGCCTATCGATTTAGTTATAGTTGATCTTTACCCATTTGAAGCAACCGTTATTTCTGGAGCAAGTCAAGAAGACATCATTGAAAAAATAGACATTGGTGGAATTTCTTTGATCCGCGCCGCTGCGAAAAACTACACGGATGTAGTAACCCTTCCGTCTCAAAAAAGTTATGCTGAATTTCTGAAAATTTATTATGCCAACGCCGGAACGGCACTAGAAGAAAGAAAATCTTTCGCAATGCAAGCTTTCAATGTCAGCTCTCATTACGACACACATATTTTCAACTATTTCAACGATGAAACGCAGGATTTATTCAAACAAAGTATTTTAAATTCTAGTATACTTCGATACGGTGAAAACCCGCATCAAAAAGGGGTTTTCTACGGCGACATGGACATTTTGTTTGATAAATTACACGGAAAAGAATTATCTTACAACAACTTGTTGGATATCGACGCAGCTGTTCATTTGATTCATGATTTTCAAAATGATGCGCCAACCTTTGCAATCATGAAGCACAACAATGCTTGCGGCTTAGCGACTCGCTCTACCTTGAAAGAAGCTTACTCAGCAGCGCTAGAGGCTGACCCTGTTTCAGCATTTGGCGGAATCTTAATTTCAAACACAACAATTGATTTGGCAACTGCGGAAATGATTAATACTTTGTTCTGTGAAGTGGTTATCGCTCCCAAGTTTAATGACGACGCCCTAGAACTTTTGAAATCTAAAAAGAACCGCGTGCTTTTGGTTCAAAAATTATTTGATTTTCCAACGAAACAGTTCAGAACTATTTTGAATGGTGTTTTAGAACAAGACAGAGATATCTTGTCAGAGGAAAAAGAGAGTTTACAAACAATAACGTCGAAAGCTCCAACGAGCGCAGAAATAGAAGATTTATTATTTGCTAATAAATTAGTGAAACACACAAAATCCAATACAATTGTCATTGCTAGAAACAAACAACTTCTGGCGAGTGGAACTGGGCAAACTTCCCGTGTCGATGCATTGAATCAAGCAATTCACAAAGCAAAAACGTTTAAATTCGATTTGAATGGCGCTGTTATGGCTTCAGATGCGTTTTTTCCTTTCCCTGACTGCGTTGAGATTGCTCACAATGAGGGCATTAATACGATTATACAGCCTGGAGGATCAATCAAAGATGATTTGTCAATTGCGTACTGCAACGAAAATGGAATGGCAATGGTAACGACTGGCAACAGACATTTCAAACATTAAAATAAATATTTTAATCGTAATTGAAACTTTTTAGTTTTTTTTACGAATAAGAATGGAATATATTACTCATCTTAGAGCGAACAAATACAAAAATGGGATTATTTAGCTTTCTTACACAGGAAATCGCCATCGACTTAGGTACTGCAAATACCTTGATCATCATGAATGATAAAGTGGTCGTGGATGAGCCATCTATTGTTGCAAAAGACATTCAAACCAACCGCATCGTTGCTATTGGGAAGAAAGCACAGCAAATGCACGGTAAAACGCACAAACTTATTGAGACCGTTCGTCCTTTAAAAGATGGTGTAATTGCCGATTTCCAAAGTGCCGAACAAATGATTCGTGGATTTATTAAAATGATTAATCCAGGGAAAAGATTGTTTAATCCCTCACTTCGAATGGTGATTTGTATTCCTTCTGGAATTACAGAAGTTGAAAAACGCGCCGTTAGAGATAGTGCTGAACACGCTGGCGCAAAAGAAGTTTACTTAATTCATGAACCTATGGCTGCAGCAATCGGAATAGGGATTGATGTAGAAGAACCAATGGGAAACATGATTATCGACATAGGCGGTGGTACGACTGAAATTGCGGTAATTGCCTTGGGCGGAATTGTATGTGACAAGTCTATCCGAATTGCTGGAGATGATTTCTCTTCCGATATTGAAGAATATATGCGCCGTCAACACAACATTCTTGTTGGCGAAAGAACGGCTGAACAAATTAAAATCGAAGTGGGTTCTGCTCTTACGGAGCTAGAAAATCCACCTGCTGATTTCGCCGTTCGTGGCCGGGATTTAATGACCGGGATTCCAAAAGAAATTATTGTTTCATATTCTGAAGTAGCTCACGCTCTGGATAAAACAATTTCAAAAATTGAAGAAGCAATTCTTTCTGCCTTGGAAATGACTCCGCCAGAATTGTCCGCTGATATATTCAAAACTGGCATCTATTTAGCTGGTGGAGGTTCTATGTTGCGCGGTTTGGATAAACGTATTTCAGCTAAAACAAAATTACCTGTTCACATAGCTGAAGACCCTCTTCGCGCTGTTGCTCGTGGAACGAGTATTGCTCTAAAAAACATTCATCGTTTCCAGTTCTTGATTAGAGACTAAACAAACATGTGAGTAAAGCGCCAAGTAACAAATGAGAAAATTATTTGCTTTTTTTAGACGATTTCAAATTTTCTTACTTTTTG
>JBDNIA010000183.1:0-2595 GCA_041688525.1 Crocinitomicaceae bacterium
AACCTCTAAATTATTTGAAAAACCATTTTCGGCCAATACCGTTCGATTCTCCATGATGCAAGCGCACTACCGCAGCACAATGGATATTTCAAACGATTCGCTTTTGGCTTCTGAAAAAGGACTAAACAGATTACTTGACGCCTTGAAATTACTTTCCAATTTATCTGTAAGCTCAGCTTCATCCTCTGATGTGAATGGAATGATAGCCTCGTTCTACAAGGCAATGAACGATGATTTCAATACGCCGATTTTGATTGCAAACCTATTTGATGCTGTAAAATATATCAACAGCATTAAAGATGGAAAAGCAACAATTGCTGCAGCAGATTTAAACAGTTTAAAATTGGAAATGAACCGTTTTGTTTTAGATATATTGGGGTTGAAACTTGAAAACTCTTCCACTGACGATCGACTTTCTCCTGTTATGGAACTTGTTCTTGATTTACGACAAAATGCCCGGACCAATAAAGACTGGACGACCTCTGACCAAATTCGCGACGGACTAGCAAAAGCTGGAATTGTTGTAAAAGATGGGAAAGAAGGTACGGAATGGAGATAATTTCCCATTGATTTTTCTTACATTTAGTTTTCAAATTTGCTCGTTATTCTTAAAAAGTATCTATTCAATAATAAGCGTTTGCTGGCATATACTTTTTTGAATACTAACTATTTAACAGAAATAAAATATAAATTAACCGTAGAATTAAACGGATAAATCTACGGTTAAGTTGTGCATAGCGACTTGTTGTGCGCCACTCACAATATAAATGACCGTCTAAAGAAATTTAACGAGATGCAAGTAGATTTTAAACAAACCATATCTCTTCACAGAGAGTTGCTTGCTAATGCTCTGAAAATGCTCGCGAATTACGGTTGGTATATTTCGGAAAAATTGCAGATGAATCAGCTTACAGATCTTGTTAAGCTTGCACATAATGATGAAGAGGGAGATTTGAACACTTTCTTCCTTGAATGTTACTCGGAACACATCTCAGATAATGTAAACTCCCTTACAATAAGATTTCCAGAGCGTAAAGAGATGTTCGAAGAAGCATTCAAGGCACATAAGAATAAGCTTTATAATGCTTCTACTCTTCTGTGGTTAACACTTTGCGATGGCATTTGCGAAGGGGAATTGTTCAAGTTGAAAGGGAATAAAAGAGCAATTCGGAAGTGTCTGGAGGATAATGATACTCCAGACACATATGCAAAATACCTTGAAGTAATTACAGAAGTAAACGCTATAGACGCCTATACTGGTGATAAAGCGAAATACAAAAGTCAATTAAACCGACATGGAATTGTACACGGTTACGATATCAATTATGGAAATGAAATAAACAGCTTGAAGGCATTTTCACTTTTAGTATTCATAAAGGATATGGTTAACAGGCATAAACGAATGATCTAAAAGGCTAATAACAACTAAGCGTTCGTGTGGCTTGCAAAGCCCAACATGAACGCAGTGTTGACTAAACATTAGGACGGTAATTTTCTCTTTTACTCTGGCTGAATGGTTGGAATATCAATAACCTGTCTTTTTCCAACAAACTCGAAAGGAATATGCTGTAAATCAGAACCGAATTTACCACAAAAAGGAGGAATATGCTCGATGATTTTATCTGGTGAGTCAGTCATCTTCAAAGTATTTCCCACATGCCCTTTTTGACCGCCAACTTTGCGGCTAGTTGGTTCGCGAAGGCTCTTGGTCTTCAAAGGACGATTTTCGTCTTTTGAAGGCGGAACAGAACTATTGCGACTGTTTTTTGAATTTTCATACCTCGAAAGCTTTTCTCGTAAAAGAGCATTCTCATTTTCTAAGACAACCATTCTTTCCTTAAGTTCTTTAATCTCTTTAAAAAGTTGTTCTATAAGTTTGCTTTGATCCACTCGAAACTAATTTAGACAAAGATCAAGAGGCTTGCCTAGAAACCATTACTTTTGAGCCAACTAATTATGAGTGAGTTAGTAACAAACATTGATAAACATGCTGATTTTAAGAAAATAGAAATGAAAACTCCGAAAAATTGTTCATAACCTAATAAAGACGAAGAAAATCTCAAAAAAGACGGACACTGATTAGTTACAAATCTCAAAACATTTTGTTTCACTAACTTCTGTGTTTATTGACCTGAAAATGAATTGTTTTGTATCATTATCTTCTGTATCTGACAAAAAAAATAATTTTAAAAAATAATCGGCATTTTTCCAACGGAAACAGAACTAAGTAAAAATTTGGGCTATTTTTAAAATGGTGGATCTATGTTATCGGAATTCAAATTGATAATTTCAGAGGATATATAAGCCTGAGTTCTCAACTGTTTCAATGACACAAATTTCCGATCAATTCTATAACCTTCCGTCACACCATTATTGAGTACTCGATTTAGTTTTCTAAATGCCCGTGTGTATTTGTGCTCACAACTTGGCAACTGGTAAAACACTCCTTTCCCATCTGCAACGATGTATGGGAAGTTTTGAAAACGATATTTTATCAATAATTTGTCCATGATAATTGTGTAACATAAATTTACTATATTTAAACAAATAACAAAGGGTTTGTTACACATTTATGGTGTATAGCCACTTGTTATG
>JBDNIA010000023.1:0-7586 GCA_041688525.1 Crocinitomicaceae bacterium
AACAAATGATGAGGTGAATAATATGACTTTCTATAATTACGAGTTAATTAATCGAGGAAGTTTGACACTTTCTAACACTTTCTTCGGATTTTTTACGGACGGCGCATTAGGAGATCCTTATGATGATTATGTGGGTTGTGACGTAAATAGAGGTTTAGCATATTACTACAACGGAAATAATTTTGATGCTGACGCAAGTGGTTATAAAGGATACGGAAGTTCTCCACCAGCAGTTGGAGTAGATTTCTTTGAGGGTCCATTTCAAGACGATGACGGCATAGACAACGATTTTGGAATAGAGGAAGGAGAAGCGTTAAATGGAATAGGTTTTGGAGATGGAATTGTAGATAATGAACGTTTTGGAATGAGACGTTTCTTGTATTATAGCAATACGACAAACGGTGCAAATCAGAATCAAACCGATCCAACTAGTTCGGCTGATTATTACAATTATTTACGCGGATTCTGGAAGGATGGTTCGCCATTTCTTTATGGAGGGAGCGGGCATATTTCGGATCCAGCGGCCAATCCAAATAGACCTTGTTCGTTTATGTTTCCCGGTGATACTGATCCATTAGGCTGGGGCACAGGAGGTATAATTGAGTCACCTTGGACGGAGCAAACGGCGGGAAATGCACCCAATGACAGACGTTTTTTACAATCTGCTGGTCCGTTTATTTTAAGACCTGGTGCCGTAAATAATATTACTGTAGGGGTTGCATGGGCAAGAAGTTTAGAGGGAGATCCTTTCGCATCTGTTGAAGTGTTGAGAAGAGCTGACGACAAGGCACAAGCATTATTTGAGAATTGTTTTCGAATAATAGATGCCCCGCATGCCCCTAAATTAGAAATACAGGAATTAGAAAATGAATTGATATTGACCTTGTCAAATGAGCTTAATTCAAATAATTATAGAGAAGAATATGTAGAGTTTGACCCATTTATTGTTGCAGAAGATACTGCTGCCGATAAAAACTATCGTTTTCAGGGATATCAAATATTTCAATTAGTTGATGCAACGGTTTCTTCTTCTGAATTAGAGGACAAAACCAAAGCACGTGTTGTTGCTCAGTGCGACATCAAAGATGGAATTGGGAAATTGGTGAATTTTGAATTCGACGAAGTGCTTCAAGCCGGCATACCTGTGCAAAAGGTTCTCGGAGAAGACAAAGGAATACGTCACTCTTTTCAAATTTCTGAAGATTTGTTTGCTCAAGGAACAAGAACTTTGGTCAATTTCAAGCGGTATTATTATATGGCAGTTGCTTATGCGTACAACAACTATAAAGACTATGTTCCGGGCGATCCTTTGTATATAGACGGTCAAAAGAAAGTGTATCTTCCTAGCAGAAAAGCGGCAATAGGAGAGATAAGAATGGTTGAGGCAATTCCACATAGTCCGAAGGCTGAAGCAGGAGGGACTTTCCAATTTGCTGAGTATGGCATGACGCCAAAAATAACACGTTTGGATGGACATGGAAATGGCGGACGAGTGCTTGAGTTAACTCCGGAATCGGAAAAGTTTATCTTGGATTATGGTTATCTGGCTACACCAGAATACCAAAATAACAAAGGGCCCATTAATATCAAAGTCGTAGATCCGCTGAACGTTGCCGGCGGGTATTTCGAATGCGAATTTAGAGATTATACAACCAACTCAACTATCCAAGGGAACGCTGCAGATACTGCAAAATGGATTATCCATCGTTACGATTCAAAAGGCGGGAATTTATTAGAATCTATCCAATCAGAGCAATTAATAAGTAGGGACAATGAACAACTTATACCGCAATGGGGTATTTCTGTTCAGATTCATCAAACCAATTATTTTGTGGAAGTTGGAACTGGACCATTGACGACTGAAACAACCGATTTATTAGCGTCATCTATGCAATTTTCGGATAGCTCAAAACCATGGTTGTCTGGTATTTCTGATGTGGATGGGTTCTTTGCCAATAATTGGATTAGGTCTGGGAATTTTGCGGCAGATCCAATTCAGAGTTATCCATTTGACCCAAATGAATACAATAGCGGGCAATGTTTCAAAGATGAACTAGGAAAAGATCCAAATAAGCGCTGGACGAAAGTCTTAAATGGAACAATGGCGCCTCATTCCCTAGTTGGTTATAGCTGCGATTTTATGCCACTTGCTTATTATAAAGTCAATCCAAATTATCCTTCGTCACCAGAATCTGCTCCTGGCTCGGCTAGAAATAATGCAGCAATTGCGTTCTCTCCGAGCATTGATATTGTAATTACAAATGACCGTTCTAAATGGACTAAATGTCCAGTCATCGAATTGGGTCGTGATGCAACTTTAAACATAAATGGAGCAAAACCGGGCGGTTTAAGAAAAAGTGTGAGTTTGGACAAATACGGAAATGCTATCGCTGGAAGTGAAGGAATGAGTTATTTTCCTGGTTATGCCATTGACATTGAAACGGGAGCTCGTTTAAACATGGCTTTTGGAGAAAATTCATTTTTAGGTCAAGATGGAGGCGCTGACATGAAATGGGAACCAAGTTCAAATTTATCTGGACAAACAGGAAACCCTTTGTTAGGAGGAATGCATCCTATTTACGTTTTCTCGCACAAACAAAAAGAGATTACTGGCGTGAATAATCAATATGATATGGGATATTATTCAGAAAACAGCGATGAATTGGAAAATTTATTGAAAGAAATGATTGATAATAACAATAGCGCTGCCAAAATTAATTTCTACAACAGTTTAACTTGGATTGGCTACTATTTTAGAACCCCAAACTATAAAATGTTTGAAACTGAGGTTCGCCTTCGTGTTCGCGTAAATAAAGAGTATAAAAACTTCACAGCAACTGGTGAGAATGGAGGCAAACCAAAATATTCGTGGTCTATGAATGATTTGGTTCCGAGAAAGTCGGATAGAAATACACTCGCTGATGTTTTAAAGATGATAAACGTTGTGCCAAATCCATATTATGCTTATTCAGAATACGAAAGTAGTAGGTTGGATAACAGAGTGAAAATTGTGAATTTGCCTGAGGAATGTGAGATAAATATTTATGCGACAAATGGGCGATTAGTAAAGAGTTTTAAGAAATCAAGCAGTCTTACTTATCAAGATTGGAAATTGACAAATGAAGCGGAAATTCCTGTCGCAAGCGGAGTATATCTCATTCACGTTGGCGTTCCTGGCATTGGAGATAGAGTAATTAAAATGTTCTTAGGTGCTCGAGCCCCTGATTACGAGGGCTTGTAGTGCAAAGAGATTCGAAAAGTAGTCCCTTTTCCCAATTCGGAAGACAAAACAAACACGCGCCCCTTGTGGTATTCGTTTACGATACGCTTTACCAAGGAAAGGCCAAGACCCCAACCTCTTTGTTTGGTTGAAAATCCGGGTTGAAAAACGGTGAGAAGTTGTTTTTTGTCAATTCCTTTGCCGTTGTCTTTAATGTCAATATGGGCAAAGTGAAGATCTGTACTTATACTTATTTCGATTTTCCCTTTCGCTTCCATAGCGTCAACCGCATTCTTCACAATGTTTTCAATTACCCATTCTAAAAGTGGAGCATTGTGCGGAACTCCGATGAATTGGGGCTGTTTGAAAGTGATTTCAACCTTGTTTGATATTCTTGGACGTAAATACACTAAAATGTTCTCTATAGTTGTTAATATGTCGTTCTCGTTCAATTTAGAGGTCGAGCCAATTTTAGAAAAACGATCTGTAACTTTTTCCAAGCGAGTAATGTCTTTCCTCATTTCAGTGGTAATAGACAAATTGTCTTTGTTTTCATCTAACAACTCTGTCCAAGCCATCAAAGAAGACAAAGGCGTTCCCAATTGATGGGCTGTTTCTTTTGCCATTCCAGCCCATACTTTGTTTTGTTCTGCTTTTCGAAAAGTAGAGAATATCAAATAACCTATAAAAATGAATAAACCAATTATAATAAATTGGATATAAGGGAAATATTTTAATTGTTTTAATTCAGAGCTACTGTCGTAGTAGAGAAGTAATTCTTCTTTTTCACCAACTAATATTTCAATCGGAAGGTTTATAGCGCCTAGTTTATTTCTCGTTTTTTCCATAGCACTTTTGGTTGATACCTGCTCGGCCAAAAGATTACTGCCAATCACGCTGTCGCCTGTTACATCGTACAAAAGGACAGGAACTAGGCCTTCATTGTTAATTAAATCACGGTTGAATGAAGCTAAAAGGGAGTCGCGTTCTTCTTCAAGACGCAGCAATGCTTTGGAGTCGCCGTAAAAATAGGTCATGAACAGGCCTTCATAAACTTCTATCGTAAAAGGTGGATTTAGTAGTCTCCATTGTTGTGTTAATGAAAAAAGTGAATCATCGAAATATTTTATAATTTCTTTTGCACTGGCTTCTGGTGAGTTCTTGCGGATTGCGGTGGTATCAAAATCGAGATTTACATATCCCGAAACTTGGTTTTCGTTGTCAACGAGAATTACGGGAATATTTTTGTTTTGGTTAATAATTTGAAATGGAAAACTAAAGTCAGTATTTAAATCTAATGCAGTGGGTTTTGAGACTTCTTTAGTCGCATCTATCCAAAGAGTCATTTTCTCGCGTTCTTTGTCCCTTAATTGAGAAAATGTGCGATTCGTTAATTGTACTAATTCTACTTTTTTCTTTATCGCGTCGGCCCATTGTGTCGCGCGTTCTTTCTCTCTTTCGTGAACTTTGCTAACGATGCCATTCGAGACTAGTAATGAAACTCCGACGAATAAGATCGCAATAAAAAGTAGCGCAATTTTCCAACGTTGTTTACTCGAATAGATATTCATGTGCTAGTTGCCTGATTTAGTTCTAAATATACTGAAAACGTTTAATACTACTTATTATTCCAATTGGTCATTGTTAATTGCAAACCAATTGTCGTGTAGCTTTTAATGAATTCTGTTGCGATTTCTATTCTTGTCTCTAATGTTTCTCTTTCTTCGGAAGACCATTCACCTAGAACATAATCTACCTGTGCTCCTTTAATAAATTCATTTCCAACACCAAATCTGAGGCGTGTGTATTCAGTAGTATTTAAAGTTGCCTGAATATCCTTCAAGCCGTTATGACCGCCATCAGAACCTTTGCCTTTCATTCTAAGTTTACCAAACGGCAAGGCTAAATCGTCTGTTACAACGATTATATTTTCCAAAGGAATCTTGTGCTGTTGCGCCCAGTAATTCACCGATTTTCCAGAAAGGTTCATGTAGGTACTTGGTTTAATACAAATAAGATGGCGCCCTTTGAATTTAAGCTCGCTTACATCTGCTAATTTATCTATACGGAAACTGCCAGCGAGTATTTCCGTAAGTTTTTCAACTACATGAAAACCGATGTTATGTCTTGTCTCTTTATATTTTTCGCCTGGATTTCCGAGCCCCACGATCAGGTATTTCATTTTTTTTCTTATAAAAATACAAAACAAAAAAAGAGATGAGCAAGGCCCATTTTTTTTCTTTACGAGTGTTTTAGTTAATTAGAACCGCACTTTAAATTCTACTCGACGATTTTCTGTTCTTCCCTCAGATGTCTCGTTAGTCGCTTTTGGTTGAGTTTCGCCGACACCAGACGATTCCATTCTGGCACCAACAATACCTTTGCCAATTAGATACTGCTTAACAGCAGCAGCTCTTTCTTGAGATAATGTCATGTTTTCTTCGTCATCTCCTTGAGAATCAGTATGACCTGTAATATCTAAATTATAGGAAGCGTTATCAGTCATTATCTTCGCGACATTGTCTAATATCGAGAATGAAATACTTTTGATAATTGCTTTTGAAGTTTCGAATTGGATGCCTTTCAATGCTTGGTCAAATACTTTGAGCGTTTCCGCTTTGATTTCTGGACATCCTTCATTAGTCGCTACTCCCGCTACTTTTGGGCATTTGTCAAAATTATCAGGAATACCATCTTTGTCTGTATCAGGACATCCCTTGAATATAGCGAGACCTTTTATTGTGGGGCAATCATCATCAGCATCAGTAATGCCATCACTATCTGAATCTGGACAACCATTCAATGAAGCAATACCTTTCACTTTAGGACAATCATCTTCTGAATCTTGGATTCCGTCACCATCAGCATCTGGACAGCCGTTTGCAGAAGCGGAACCTTTTAGGCTTGGACAATCGTCAAGAGCATCAGTGATTCCGTCTCCATCTGAATCTGGACAACCTTTCATTGAAGGTAAACCAGCAATATCAGGACAAGGATCTTGGTAATCAGCAATACCATCACCATCTTTATCAGCGGGACAACCGAATAAATCTACTAAAATTCCTGTTGGAGTGTTTGGACATTTATCTCTTTTATCTGCAACGCCATCACCATCTGTATCAATAATTTCACCAATTGGTAGAACGACACCGAAAGAGTGTATCATGAACTGGTCATTTATTCCTTTAGAAAAATTATCTCTTTTGTCGTGACTTGTGTAGGCCCAATTCAAGTTATAATTGACTCCAATACGCTCGTTGAACATGTAATTAGCTCCAATACCTGCATTTACTGTGAAATCTAAACCGGGAATATTGGCGTCTGTATTCATAGCGTCCTCGAAAGTATTTGCAATGCCCAATCCCGCAAAAATATAGGGTTGAAGTTTTGATTCCTCCTTCATCCATTTACCATTATTGAATTTCAAACGACCTTGTAAATTTACTTTTAAAACTTCGGCTCTATACCCATCCGTCCCTGTAACTTGATATCCGTGTTGTCCGTAGCCTACGTCAATACCAGCATTCAAGAAAGGATTAGCATACAGCATTATTGTCGCTCCTATTTGTGTTCGCCAAGCAGCACGATTAAACCATTGTTGATTTAAATCACCACGGTAGTCGCTAATACCTGTGTACAATCCTACAGCTAATTTTTTGTCAGAAGATTGTGCATGACTTGAAAAAGAAAACCCCAATAAGGTTCCTAAAATGAGCAGTGTAATTTTCATGTTCTAATTTTTTTTAAGTTTACAGTCTTAGTTTGACTCAAATAGATGTCGTTTTTAATCAGCTAAACAAATTACGGACAAAAAACCGAAAATTCCAATATCTTTTTTTGACTTGTAAAATGTCGATTTTAAATGCTTTTCTCTACGATTTCCATGACGTCTTTTGGTTCGATTGCTTGTCTTTCGCCCATTTTTATCCAACCTCTTTCTATAAATCTATTTTGAATTAATTCTGCAATATTTTTATAGTCTTGTGTGTAGGCGCTAATTTTAGTTTCTATACCTAAACTTTGAAAGAAGGCTTCGGTTTTTTGAATAGCTTTCAGCGCAATTTCGTCCTTAGAACCACTTAATCCGAGAACGCGCTGGCCATATTGTGAAAGTTTTTCCTTTTTGTTTTCGAATTGATTAAAATAAAGTCTCGGCGCTATAATCGCTAATGTTCTAGCATGATCTATTCCAAAAACAGCTGTTAGTTCGTGACCGATCATGTGTGTTGTCCAATCTGTTGGGACACCACAACGCAAATTTCCGTTCAATGCGTGGGTAGCCGACCACATTAAGTTGGATGCCCATTTGTAGTTGGAAGGGTCTTCAAATACTTTGGGACCAACTTCCAATAAAGTACTCAAGACA
>JBDNIA010000184.1:0-2776 GCA_041688525.1 Crocinitomicaceae bacterium
ATTTGTTTAAACGATTACAAGGAAGCCTATTTATCAAATCCAGGAAAAACGATAACGGATTTAACTAAAACAATCGAAGAAATGATGCAACAGTGCATCACACATATTGAAGTGGCAATCGATGCTCCGTTTCACGAAAATATCATGGGAATTACCCGAAAAGGGATGCATCCAACCAGCGTTAATAAAGCTCTTCCTCTTGTTTCGAGGCACAAATATTCTCAAAAACTAGCTGAATTTTTCAACGAGAACAAAGACCTCGTTCACAGTGAACTTTTACCACTTCGAGAAAAATTAGAAAAATACAACGCGCGTCTTGCAAAAGCGAAAATTAACGACATGGATGTTGTCGAAAAAATTCAAATGGGTAAACTGAACTTCTGGAAAGATCGCTTAAAATTGACATTTTTATTTCCATTAACTCTTTTAGGCATTCTTCATTGCGGAGTCGTATATTTTTTAGTAAAATGGTGGGTTGAAAAGAGTTTCAAGCGTAAAGTTTTTTATGGATCAGTAAAGCTTTTGTTGGGGATGATACTTATGGGCTTGATCAATATTCCTGTTATTTTCCTTTTCTACCATTACCTCTATCCAAGTTATATTCTCGGTTTCATTTATTATGCTTTAATCGGTTTTTTCTTTCTCGCGGCTTACATTAGCAAGATGTCTTGGACAGATCTAAAACGCAAGAAAAAAATAAATGACTTACAACTAAAAGAACTAGCTCAGGAAAGAGTAGCATTGTTGAATGAGATTGAAAAGGTTATTTCTGTGGCTTAATTGTGGATTCTTATTTAATCGTCAGCATCCAAATACAGCCTACTCCGCAGATAACTGATATGAGTAAATAAAGAGTTGCTTGCATCCAATTACCGTTTTGCAAAAGCAATACTAATTCATGGCTAAAAGTAGAAAAAGTACTAAATCCTCCACAAAAACCAATTACTAAAAAATAAGGCAACCAAGTACTTTCTGTTTTCGGCATCTGATAAACTGCGAACGCAAGAAGGAAACTTGCTAAAACATTTGATGTTAGAGTGGCATAAGGAAAGCTCTGTGATATGCCTGAAAACAGTCTTGAAATACCAAATCGGCTAACGCTACCTAAACCTCCACCCAAAAAAATTAAAAGATAATTCATTTATATTTTGCTATCCAAGTCAAATATACGAAACGATAGACAACATACGAGATTAACACTCCCCAAATGGCGCCACCTATAATATCGGATAAATAGTGAACTCCTAAATATATTCGACTAAAAACCACTAATATGGCTGAAGAAAGCATAAGATCTACGAACCATCTTTTTGAGTTCCATAGAACAACAGTTGCCCATGAAAGAATCGCGAAGAAGTTTGCAGCATGATTAGAAATAAAACCATACTGTCCTCCATAATAAAAGTCTTTAGCTGACATTTGATAAAAATGAAGTTTGTCGTTCAACAACAAATTATGCGAAGGCCTATAACGTTGAATTCCTTCCTTGATAATCTGAGATGCTGTAAAGTCAGCAATTCCAATGGAAGCCAGTGCACAAACTAAAAATAGGTAGAAATGCTTTCTTTGTAGTTTTTTAAAAACTAAATAAACAAACCATAGCCACAAAGGAAACCAAGTTAACTTGCCTGATACGAGCCACATCAGCTCATCCAGCCAAGGTGTGTGCAAACTATTTATAGCTAGCACAATGGCTCTATCCCAAGCTTCTAATGTTTCCATTATTTCTGTAATTCAATCCAAATTTGATCTTTCATTTCCGTCAATCCTTGTTCTGCAACGGATGATATGAATAAATGTTGTATTTTTTTTGGGAGATCCTTTTCGATGTCCGCCTTCAATTCTGCATCGAGCATATCCGATTTTGTTATGATCAAAAGTCTTGTTTTGAGTAACATTTCTGGATTATATTGCTTTAACTCGTTCAATAGAATTTTATATTCTTTGTGGATATCGTCGCTATCAGCAGGGACCATGAACAACAACATTGAATTTCGTTCGATATGTCTTAAAAAACGCATACCCAAGCCTTTTCCTTGGCTAGCTCCTTCAATTATTCCAGGAATATCTGCCATAATAAAACTTCGTCCATCACGGTAACCAACGATTCCCAAGTTCGGGCGTAAAGTGGTGAAAGGATAATCGGCAATTTCTGGTTTAGCTGAGGTTATAACTGAAAGCAGCGTACTTTTTCCAGCATTTGGAAAACCTACTAAACCAACATCTGCTAAGATTTTCAATTCCAAGATATGCCAATCTTCTTGCAAAGGTTCACCAGGTTGAGCATAACGGGGAGTTTGATTCGTGGCTGATTTAAAATTCGTATTTCCCAATCCACCTCTTCCTCCGGGCACTAATATTTTTTCTACTCCGTTTTCGGTGATTTCAAAAAGTGTCTCGCCAGTTTCAACATCTTTAGCTAAAGTTCCAACAGGAACATCAATATAAGTATCAGAACCTTGCCCACCAGTTTTCAGCGCACCTGCGCCACCTTTTCCGTGTTCAGCTTTGAAATGTTTATTGTATTTCAAGTGCAGCAAAGTCCACAATTGCGAGTTTCCTCGCAAAATGATATGACCGCCACGACCGCCATCTCCGCCATCTGGACCTCCTTGAGTGATATACTTTTCTCTACGAAAGTGAGCAGAACCAGCGCCTCCGTTCCCAGATTTGCAATGTATTTTAACGTAATCGACAAAATTATCAGATGCCATTTTGGGAATATATAATTTTTACTTATTAAAGCGAATCAATCGCTTGAAACAAAAGTTTCGTA
>JBDNIA010000185.1:0-13976 GCA_041688525.1 Crocinitomicaceae bacterium
GCCATATGAGTAGGTATTTTATCAAACATAATAATGTTCAAGAAATTTAATTTAACTGACAAATTGCTTTTTTTATCTGCAATACTTTCGCTTGTTTATTCTGAAATTTTATTTTTCAATGGAAGCGAAAATCAAGCGATTTTTATAGGTCTTTGGGTTCCATCAATATTGTGTTTTGGAATCTACTTAAACTTAATTAATAAAACGAAAAATGACTAATTTAATCCCTTATTTTGCTGGATTAATCACCCTATTATTTGGAATAGCATTTTATTATGCCATTGCAACTTCTGATAAAAAAGACAAGTAAAACTCGCCAACTTCTTTTAAATGAAAAAGGCTCATAAAAGGCCAAAAAAGTCATTAAGCTCAGGGCTTTACTTTATTGTTTTATTCTTTTTTAGCGCTTCCTTCGAAAGGTTTTAAAAACTTTTGAAATAAAAAAAATGAAGTAAAATACGAAACAACATATTTTAAAGCTGGGCGAAAAATATAAAATTCTAGGAAGAGTCATGTATGATATTGATTCAACATACAAAAGTAGTCTCTTTTCTTTCGTCTTATTAAATATAATAAAGAACATAAATAGAATCATTCTCAACCATTGTACGCTTTTTGTTACGAGCCGTTATTACAATTAATGTCTTTCATGTAGATTGCTAAAATGAAATCATTTTGGGGTCGTTCAAAGAATTTGTACTTAAAGAACAAACACCACTTTATCTTATATTGCCATTAGAAAAGTATCTAAAATATATTGTTTCATTGAATTGTAGTTCTACCGACGTAATTAAATAACCTTGGCGAGCCTTTTAATTGCGTATATTTTTGGATAGATAGTGCAAGCGATTAATCAGAATTACACAAGAGAATGTTGCTATAAAAAAACCAACAGAACAGAAATAATTTACGTAAACAAGGAGAAAGGTTTTGTGTATTGAGAAGTATAATAAAATAGACAGTATAATAATTAAGCAAAATTGTAATCAACTTAGGCCAAAAATGTTGTGTTATTTGGAATCAATTCTTTCTTAATGCTTTAAGCGCTCTAGGAACTTTTAAGAAGACCCAAATCAAAACTCTAAAATGGCTAATTTGATTTAAATAAAAATAGTTCAAACCATCGAACGAGATTTATATATATCTTACGATGTAGAACGGAGAAATAAAATGTTTGATTTATCTCATTTTTTGAAGTAAATCAAATCGGAATCAAAAACAATGTGCTCGACAAATTGTTAATCTAAATCATTAATTAAAATGTCTCGAGTTCATGAAGCAAAATACAGAAGTTAAAATCAAAAATTTGGTTATTAGCGTTTCTTTGATCCTACTTCTCTTCCTTGGATTTACAATGCTCTGGTTAGTAAACCAGAAAGACAAAGACGCTGATTGGATAATGCATACCCAATTAGTCCTCACAACGAGTGAACAACTGTTTTCAAACTTTAAAGATGCAGAATCAGGATTTCGTGAGTTTCTTTTAACAGACAAAGTAAAGTCTTTAGAACAGTTTCATCTTTCCATTAAAAAAAATACAACTCTTTTGTCCAAGTTTTGTAAATTAACTTCGGACAATCCTTCGCAACAGAAAAGATGCACCACCTTGGGAAAAATCATTGTGCAAAAACAATTGTTCATCACAAATAGTATTGATCTACTGCGCAAAAATAAAGCAAAAGATAAAACCGAATTAACGTTCAAAGGAAAAGAAATTATGGCTAGAGCCAGAATTCTTTTTCAACAAATTAATGGTGAAGAACAGAGATTGCTCATTATAAGAAATAAAAAAGCTGCCAGAAGTGAAATATTTGTCAGCTTCTTTTTAGCTGCCGGAATTCTTTTGGTTTCGTCCATCTTTCTATTTCTACATCTCCGCCTACAGCGCGAGGTGAAGTTGAAAAACAAAAAAGAATTGGAGCTTACGGAAAGTAAAGAATGGTACAATCAAACCTTATCTTCGGTTGGTGATGGCGTAATAGCAATAGACACGGATGGCATAATAACATTCATAAATCAAAAGGCAAACCAACTTACAGGCTTTGCAGACGGAGAAGCGCTTGGACAGCACGTGGATCTCATTGTTAGAATGAGAAATGAACATTCCAAAAATAAAGTAACTAATCCAGCAATTGAGGCAATTGATCGTGACGAAATAGTATTTCTGGCATCTGATACAATCCTAATAAAAAAAGATAGAACAGAAATTTTCATAGATCATAGTGGATCTCCAATTCATAATCGAGATAATAAAATAATTGGAGCCGTACTTATCTTCAGGGACATTACCAAAAATAAAACAGCAGAGAATAAAACAAAAAACTTACTCAAAGAATTATCCAATTTACAATTTTCGATAAACCAATCCGCAATTATAGCTACTACTGATCTCGAAGGAAATATAAAATATGTCAATGATAAATTTTGTGAATTATCACAATATCAGCGTCATGAACTACTTGGTCAAAACCACAGAATTATCAATTCAGGATTTCATTCCAAAGCATTTTTTGTTGATTTGTGGGAAACGATTTCAAACGGAAATGTGTGGAGTGGCGAAATACAAAATAAGTCAAAGGACGGAACGTTTTATTGGGTTGATTGTACAATCACGCCATTAATGGATGAAGAAGGCAAGCTGTATGAATATATGTCTATCAGATCGCAAATTACAGAACGTAAAATGGCACAAGAGAAAGTTGTTACTCTAAACAATGAATTGAATTATCTATTCAATAACATTAATGATGCGATGTATTCAATTGATGCAGCTACGAAACAAAAAATACAGGTTTCGGCCGCATGCGAGCAAATTTTCGGTTACAAACCTATAGAATTTATGGAGAATTTCAAGCTGTGGGAAGAAGTTATACATCCGGATGATAAAGCCATTGCCGGTGAAATACGAGCAAAATTATATAGCGGTGAAAATTCTATAAATACCTATCGAATTATTCACAAAGAAAAAGGAACAAGATGGATTGAAAATCGCGTAAATGTCACATTGGACAGCAACGGTAAAATAAGTAGGTTTGATGGCATAGCGAGTGATATTACCGATAAAAAACTGGCAGAAGAGCAGCGACAGCGTCTTTTTTCAGAATTACAAACAAAAAGCAAAGAAATAACAGATAGTATTGTCTACGCGAAACGGATTCAAAATGCCTTACTACCGGATAAAGATAGTATTGACGAGGCCTTTCCTCAAAATTTTATTCTTTATAAACCCAAGGCTATTCTTAGCGGAGATTTCTATTACCTGCAACAAACTGAATCCTACTATTTCATTGCTCTTGCTGACTGCACGGGTCACGGCGTTCCTGGTGCACTAATGAGCTTTTTGGGCTATGAAAAGTTAAACGACGCAATAAAGTCCAGTCATGAAACATCCGAAATTTTAAAACTGCTCAACACAGGAATTAAAAGTTCTCTGCACCAATCGGGCAATATAGATTCAACTAAAGATGGAATGGACATATCACTTTGCTCTGCAGACAAATCATCAGGAATTGTTAAATACACTGGTGCCAATCGTCCGTTGTGGATTATCCGAAGTGGACATACAGAATTAGAGGAAATAAAGGGAACTAGGTCCGCAATTGGAGGTTTCACTGAAGAAAATCAAGACTTCGAAACGCACGAAATAAAACTAAACAAAGGAGATACATTCTATATGTTCTCTGATGGCTATCTAGATCAATTTGGTGGTGAACGAGGGAAAAAATTAAATAAAAAGCAATTTAAAGAGTTGTTAATCTCAATCCAAAACCTTTCAATGGAAGAACAAGGAGCGGCACTAGATCAATTCATAAGCGAATACAGAAAAGACATAGAGCAGACAGACGATATTCTTGTAATGGGAATAAAAATGTAAAATTTAGACGAGATAGTGTCGTGACGAAGTAGCAATCAACTCCTTTATATTCTCACCGGAAAAAGCCATGCGACTAGTCATGAGAAAAATCTTGCAAGAAGGAATTAAATCTATTAAAATATTCGGAGTCGCGTTATTTTTTTTTGTAGCAAATCTTTCTGCACAAATAACAATTCAATGGGGATGACATAGGTTCGTTGAAATTGGCATTCAATAGCTTAACTGAGCATTTTCTCTGAATGTAACTTTGAAACAAAAGACGACTCCTTCATTCCTGATGAAATCTATCCACTGTGCCTATTTAAAAAGTTTACGCTCTATAGACTTAGCCCAATTCTACTTTCCTTAAATGGTGGATCTTCTTTGTTTTTCAAAATAAATCAAGCCTATCATGAGGAAAATGGAAACACTAGACGCATAAAGTGTTCCCAAATCCAAACCACCTTTTTCCATAGGTTTTGTCAAAAAATAACCGAAGGTCGCACCGAATGGTCTGGTTAAAATAAAGGCCAACCAGAACAATAGAAGAGGACTAATTTGTTTCGCTTTGTGCAACACTATTACAATTAAAATCACTAATCCGGTAACCATTGCACCAACTAAATAAGACAATCCTGCGACGTCGCTTAAATAATCACCGAAAGCGGTTCCCAAACTATTCGAGAACAAGACAGCAATCCAAAAATAAATTTCTTTGCTCTTTTCATATATTGGGAAGACACTCAAACTCTTGTATTTTCGATACCACAAATACAAGGTTACGACTAAACCGAGAAATAAAACAACGCTACCTATCGTATAACCCAGATGCAAACTCCTATCGATAAAATCAGCTATTTCAGTTCCTAGAGTTGTAGTTGCGCTTATCACCAACCAGAAAAGAATCGGTTGATATGTTTTGGCTTTCAATTGTAGCAGCAATAAAATCACGAAACCTGCGAAAGTGATTCCTAATCCCGTCAAATAACCCAATTGCATCGTTTGCGCCAAATGATCACCAAGCGTTTCCCCTAAAGTCTTTGCAATAATTTTCATCAACCAAAACAGTAAAGTTATCTGAGCAATTTTATTAATATTCTCAATCATCTTGATTTTAATTACATATTAAAACTTATAACTGTAACCCAATCTAAAAACTTGTGTTTCATAATAATCTGAACTCGTATAGTGAAAACCGTTACCGATAATTTGTTTTTTAATGACCATCGTGTTCAATAGATCAGATGCATTGAGAATGATTTCACCTTTGCCATTTTGGATTTTTTTCTTCACACCTAAATTCATTGTAAATCGCTGATTGATTCTTCCTTGCGGAATTACATCTGGCGCCAAATAAATGGCAGTCAATTGAAGGTCAAAATCTCTTTTCAAATGAAAACTTGTATTCAATTTTAAATTTCCTGAATAAATAGATTGTTTCGGCGCCGCGTAAGTTATTGGTGTTGGATACAAATTATTTACCGTGAAAGCGTTGATTTGATTGTAGTAAACTGAGACATTCAAATTGTACGAGAAAAATTTATTTACATCGTGCGAAAAAACCGACTCCGCTCCTACTACACTGCTTTTTCCCGCATTTTGGAAAACAGCATAAATCAAAGTACTTCCCGGAACGATGGTTGAAATTCGCGTGATCGTCGCGTCGGAAAAACGACTGTAAACAGAAGTGAACAAATAACCTTTTTTGAATCGGTATTTATGACCTAACTCCAGAGAATTCGTGAATTGAGGTTTCAATGACGGGTTTCCAACTTTAATAATTTCAGCATCATCGTATTTCGGGAAGATACGAATATCGACCTCGTTTGGACGATCCACTCTTCGGTTATAGAAAACAGAAAGACGATTATTTTCATTGATTTTATAACCCAAACGCACATTTGGAAAAGGTTGAATATAGCTGTAACCGTCACTTTTATAGGTTGGGTGATTCGGATTCACTTGGTAATTCAATTTCACATATTCAATACGTAAACCAATTTCTCCTTCAAAGCGTTTGGTGTCAAACAAATAATTTGCGTAAACGGCAGGTATAATCTCATTGTACGTTGCTTTTCCACCTGCATTGGTATCCAAAGGAGAAATTGCACTTGGAAAAAATTGCATGTTTGTTGGAATCGTTCGGTAACGCAATTTTATGCCTGTTTCCAGTTTTCCGTATTTCAAAGCTTGAACATAATCGCTTGAAAAATCCACTACATGTTCATCCGAAAGCAATTTAAAAGCATCGGTTCCTGAATAAGTTGGCAAAATATTTTCAAATGTATAACGTTCGTCCTCCCGGTGAAATGTGTAATTCAAACTCGTGTTTAACGTTCTTCCCGGTTGTTTAAATTTGTGTAAATACCCCATATTTCCCATCACAGTCGTTTTCACTTCGTCTTCAACGAATTTCCAAAGTCGAAGGCGTTCGGAATTGTTTGAATTAAAAAAAGGTTGATCACCATTATCAATGATTTTTTCATTTCCGTACATTCCTGAAAGTGTAAACTGATTGTTATCATTAATCGACCAATCCAAACCTAGTTTTGAGCTTAAAAAATTCGTATTCCGATTCCGTTTCGTTTGTTGATTGATGACTGTTCCGTCATCATAAGTCCGTGTAACGAATTCATTTTTATTCAATGTTTGTGTGAACAAGTCGTCGAGTTGGGCAAATACGTTCACCTTCTTTTTACGATAATTCAAAGAAAGCGACGGATTGATTTTTGGCGTATTTTGATATTGCGGTCGAATGGTCGGTAAATTTTCGTTTTTCACCCATAACGCACCTATTCCAGCCGTCATTCCAACTTTACCGTTCCAACCTTCTTTTTTTTCTTTTTTTAGGATAATATTGATAATTCCAGCGTTACCATTTGCGTCAAATTTAGAAGACGGATTGTTGATGATTTCAATCCGGTCAATGGAAGAAGCAGGAATATTATCGAGTCCCGATTGACTTCCAAAACCTGTTAGAGCAGATTGTTTTCCATCGATTAGAATCACAATTTTATCGCTACCACGCAATTGAACTTTATTATCTTGAATGGTAACTCCAGGCAAATTTTCCATGGCTTGCAAAACCGATCCGCCACTTTGGCTTAGATTATCTTCTACAGTAAATACCTTTTTGTCCATTTTAGAACTTATCTCGTCCAACTTTCCTTCTACAACAACCTCAGCAATTGATTGAACGACCGATGTCATTGCAAGCGTTCCCAGATTTAAGAAATCCGAATTTTCGCCCACAAATAGTGGTACAAATTCTTTGTTGTAGCCCGAAAATGACAGACGAAGGAAATAATTGCCTGGTTTGATGTTTTCGAGTAAAAAAAGTCCTGCTTCATCAGAAATTGTTCCAGCTATGAAACTGGAATCTGCACTTTTGCTGAGCACAACATTCGCGAATGCAATTACTTCATTGGTGAGTTTATCCTCCAAATTTGCAGAGATGCTGACTGTGCGACTTTGCGCATTCACAGTAGAAAGAACTCCAAGAAAAAAGAGTAAAGTTGTAATTATAAAATTGATTCTCATGGTTTAAGGATAAAAAGAAAAGGGGAGCGAGAAACACACCTTTTCTATCGTTTTAACTCGTCTTATTCTTCTTCGGATTCCACAACTGCTTTTTTAGAAAGAACTTTTCCATATACATCGAAAACCACTTCTAAGGTTTGCTCTCCTTTTTCTAATTCTACTTCGTAAGCTGTGCCGTTGCTTTTTTCAGAGATTTCAATTTCTTCGATTTCATATCCTCCGAAATCGTTTTTTAGCGCCATTTTTACCGCTTCTGGAAGTTCATTATTCTTGATTTCATGCTCTGTTTCCAACCAAGTTCCATCTACACTAAAATTGGCAGAATATTCTTTTCCCTCCATTTTAAACTCAGCTTCCCACTCCTTTTCGTTTTCCTTTTCCCATTTAACAGATTTCGCTGTCGGAAATTTTGTTTTAAAAGATTCAGCTACTTTGGCTGGCGTATCTTGCGCGCAGGACAACAATGTTACGCTTACGAATAGCGTTAAAATTCCAATTGGCTTTTTCATGATTTCATCTTTTTTACGTTTGTATAGAACAAATGTAAAGTCGAATTCTGAAGAAAGTCTGAAGTTAAATGAAGATCTTACTTCTTAAGAATAATTTGAAAAATGCCATCTGTCAAACTAGCTGAAATTTGAAGTTTGCTCAATTCTGAAATTTTCTTGACGATAGATAAACCAAGTCCAGTAGAATCGACTGTATCCGTTCCTTTTTTGAAACGATTGAAAATTAAATTGCAATCAATATTTTGGTCTGTTGCATTTGAAATCAGCATTCTTTCCGAATTTATCGATAGGGAGATATTCCCTTTTTCTCGGTTGTACTTCACTGCGTTCGAGAGTAAATTAGCAATCAATATATTGGCCAAAACAGAATCCATTTGAACTTGTAATGAACTTTCAATGGAAGTCGACACTATGATTTGTCTATTTTCAAAGAAAGGCTGAAAGTCTTCCAACTGTTTCTCCAAAATACTATTTAATGAAATCAAAACATCGGCTGTATATTGCTGATTGTCCAATTTCGCCAATAACAATAATTTCTCATTTAGCTTTGAAAGTCGCTGTGTAGATTGAAAAACAGTATAGACTTTTGCTAAAGTTTTTTCAGGCAAATCTTCTTGTATTATTTCTTCTAGATTTAGTGACATAATAGCCAGTGGCGTTTGAATTTCGTGAGAAGCATTTTCCGTAAATTCTTTGAGAATTCGATAATCTTGATTCATTAAACTAGTCATTTGCACCAAAGAAGTATTCAATTCTTTGAACTCGTCGATAGATGCATCTTGCAATTCAATTTCACTTCCACTCTTCAATGAAAAATGGTGCAATTGACTCAAATTAAACTGAAATGGTTTCCATATTTTTTTAGAAATTCGAGCATTTAAGATGAAAAGAACGACGAAAAGGAGCAGAAAAACACCCGATATGACAAAAATAACGACAAAGAGCAAATCTTCCGCTTCGATTGTTGCTTGACGAACGACAATGGAATACATTTCATTATTTATTTTTTTTACACAGAGCAATTCTCGGAAAGGCTCCATTTCTTTTTCAATTGGATCGTAGACTCTCGCATTTCTTATTTTACTCAATTCCTTTGAACTATTGTTTGTAACTGAAACTTCAAATATTGGTTTTACAGATTTTACAGATGCACCCGACTTTAATTGTTCAATGATACGTTTCTCATCGACTCTCAGTTTCTCATCGACTTCATTATGGATAAATAAGTTCAGCAGAAAGAAAAGACCTATACTCGCAAGTGGAACAATTGAAAGTAGAATGCCCAAAAAATTGCGGTTTGTTCTTTGAATCAGTTTCATTGTAGAGAATATTTATAGCCAATACCGTGAATTGTGTTGAGGTAATCATTTCCTCCAGCCAATTCAATTTTCTTTCTCAAATTTTTGATGTGTGTGTAAATAAAATCATAATTATCACAATAGCCCAAGGCGTTTTCCCAAATATGCTCAGCTATTGATTCTTTCGTTAAGACTCTGTCTTTATTGGAAATAAAATAAATTAAAAGACTGGTTTCTTTTTTCGTTAGAGTCACATTATCGCCATGAACGAAGACTTGATTTTCATTCGTTTTAATCGAAATCTCTTCGAAATTCAAGACCGTATCTCCCTTGTATATTTTTCTTCTCAAGAGCGCGTTTACCCTTGAATTTAATTCTGTGATGTGGAAAGGTTTTGTTAGATAATCATCAGCTCCTTTATCGAGGCCAACAATTTTATCATCCAATGAATTTTTGGCAGAAAGTATTAAAACTCCACAATTATCTTGGGATGAATTTATTTTTCCTAAAACCCCCAAACCACTGCCGTCTGGCAAACCAATATCTAAAATTACGATATCAAATTGTTGAAGTAGCAAGTGGTCCTCTGCTTCAAATATATTTTTAGCCCTTAAAGCTATGCTTCCCGACTTCTGGAAAAAATTAACCAAAGAAATGCTTAATTCTACCTCATCTTCTATGATTAATAATTTCATAGTTCGAAGTTATTGTTTAATTCTGAAGAATTTCTGATTTTCCATAGAAACTACAAGTCACTTCAATTTATAGTCAAAACGATTATATTCACAAATTTTAACAAATTTTACGTGCGCTGTATTAATTTTAAATAGAATTTTGAAAGTAATAAATAATAGATCGTTCCATGCCGATAGAGAATGCAATCGAAGTATACAATAGCGAACATTTAAAAATAAAATTTGCTAAAAATTTATCAATATTTCTTCATGAGTGGAACCATAATCAGCCGATTCCCACAGCTGAATTCGGTTCAGAAATGATTGCATTTCTCGAAACATTTAAAATTCATAGACCTAAAAATGTGCTTTGGTTACAAGAAGACTTTACCACCATATTATCGCATGAAGATCATTTATGGATCGAGAATAATATTAACAAAGAGTGTGTTGAACTTGGATTAGAAAAATGTGCATTCGTTATAGGTAAAGATATAATCGCTCAAATGCAAGTGTTTAATTTTTTTGAAAAAACAAAATCATGCCTCACCACCAAACACTTTTCTGACATTACAGACGCGCTCTCGTGGATCTCGCAGGACAAGTCTAATAATGACCTCAATTCTATTGATTTTGACATTACTTTCAAAGGCAAAACACCTGATGGAAAAAGTCTTTATACACTTGAAACAGCATCTCAAAATATCGATTCAGTTCTAAAATCCTTCAATCATATCCTTCAAGAAAATGCATTTCTGAAATTAAATTCAACATTATTTTTCTCATTAACCATAAGGGAAAAAGATATATTCCAGAGATATGCCAATGGAGTTGGGATAAAGGAAATAGCCGAAGAATTATTTCTTTCCGAGCTAACCGTTAGAACACATTGGCGAAATGCCCAGAAAAAACTAAATATCAAGTCACACAGTGATATTTCAGCTTATAAAAACTCATTCTTTTTATAAAACTACCTAGAATTGGGTATTGCTTCAAAGACAAATAGCATCTATCTTTGGAGTCTTGAATGAAAGAGCATTTTATCTACTGTTCAAGATTATTATATCTACTATTTAGGATTGTTTTAATTGTTTTAATTGTTTAGGTAATTATTTAGTTTTATACATTAGCCTTCTACACTAAAAGAATTGGATCCAATTAAGTTTGGATCCAATTTTTTTTTAAACACTTTCAATAACCTGGGTAGACAGAAGCGTATTTTTTACTTATGAGATGCATTAAATAAGCGCTTCCAATTCCTAAAAGAGCACCAACGAGAACATCACTTGGATAGTGAACGCCCAAATGCATTCGCGAGTATCCAACTAAACTGGCCCAAGCAAATGAAGGAGCGACAACATACCATTGCGGATAAGCTAAGCTGACACTTGTAGCAAAGGCAAATGCACTCGAGGTATGCCCAGAAGGAAAAGAATAACTTCCCGCTTTGTCTAATTTTTGAATTTCTGGATACACAGCAAATGGTCGCGGACGATTAACGACCAACTTCAAACCATTAGTTAGCAAACCATTTAAACACAAAGTCCCAGTCATCACCATTCCTTTTTGAATAGTAAGTTTGTCTTTTCGAATTAAACCTACTGCCAAAATAGAAAGTGGACCTGCAAAAATTACTGGTGTATCGGAATCTGAAATAAACTTAAAGGTATTATCTAAGTTCTGATTGCGGTCAACATTAATTTTTCGAAGTGTATTGATGTCCCAATTCTGCGCAGAAAGGGAAGTTGAAAACATCAAAAGGAAGAGTGAAATAATTTTCATGCTGTTCAAAATTAAAAAAAGAATCAATCTTGACGACTTTTTAAGTAGCGGATTACGATAAAATTAGAAAAGTCAATAACTTATTTTGTGTGCTTCATAAAAACCTACTGATAATCAAAAGTTTAGATTTTCTGGAAAAAATAATGTCAAAAAATCTATTCTTTTTTACTGGTAACACTTGTGGAAGCAAAATTTATACTTACTTTTGCCCACGCTTTTAACGCAAAGCATTACACAATTTCTTAATCTCACTGTTGTGAGAGTTCTAAAGAGCAAGAAAATTGGTTTGGTAGTTCAGTTGGTTAGAATACCTGCCTGTCACGCAGGGGGTCGCGGGTTCGAGTCCCGTCCAGACCGCTAGTTCGTTAGAGCAAACACACGCCTTTTATGGCTGAAAGGTTAGAAACCCCTAAGAAGTATCAAATTTCTTAGGGGTTTTGTTTTTTATAAAATGCCATAGGGGCGACTATAGGGGCGCCTTTTTATTCTCAAGCATAATTACCCTATACTTTCTTACTCAGAACGAATTATTTCAAAATGTCAAATTTACCGTTAGCAAAGATACATGGAATTATTTATCTATATTTCATACAAATAACCATTTTCAGAAGGAGACGGGTTTATAATGGTTCACTAAAAATTAATTTAGGACTGTTTAAGAAAGCATTAGTCTTTAATTATCAATAATGGTCTCAATTTTAATTGGTCTAAGCTCATTCCAAGCATCATTTCGGAAAAATTCTATTTGTTGAGTGTTTAATTGATGTTCTTCTTCAACTATACAAATCGCATTATCGAATTTAGGTAGAACGTTCAACAAAATAAAGCTATTGTAATCAGTGATAAAGTCTCTATTTTCAATCATGATTTTTTTCTGAAAAGTTTCTCTAATTAGCGATGAAATTTTTCCTTTTGATTCATGTCCAGTAAATGGGTCAAAATATCGTAGCGACAGAATCTTTAAAATCCTGAAGAATGTATGTAAGTTTTTTTTGTTCTAAAAATATTTTTGTTGCCGTAAACAAAGCAAATGTGTAATCCTTAAAATCGGACTTCATGTTATCCAATTCATAATCGTAATCATAAGGATTCTCATCGTAGCCTTGGATTTCTTCTGCCCAATTTATTTTATGATATAAACTTGAGCATTCATTCTGTAACTTCTTTATTTTATAAGCTAAATTCTTCATATTCATCTCTAATTCTTCAAATAAGTCACCTCACATGCCTTACACAATCTCTTTTCCTGATAATACTCAGCAATATCATACCATCCAGAAGTCTTTTGCCAAATATCCAAGCCACGACCCAAAAGAATCTTCCAGCCATTGTTTAATTCCATGGAACGGTCATGAATGTTTTCGTCAAATTCAAAATTCAAGAAGATACCGAGAGGCTCCAGTGAATCTGCCATATCTCTGAATGCATCCCTGGCGTTTTCCACATAATCTTCATTATTGTTGGTAACAAGGTGAATCTTAACTTCTTCATCCTCTTTTTTGGATGTAGCGATTAGTTGGCAAAGCTCCATGAAATTACGAAGCTGATATGGTAGTCGAACATATGGGTCAATGATGTTGATTTCTGTTGCTCCTTCCAAAAAATCTCCAAATAGAGACTTATAAGATATGCCAGTTTGATTGTCTCGAATTATCTTTTGACCAGCTGCGAGTTCTTTTTTTGCTATTTGTTTCTCCACTTTTTCTGGAGCATTATCCTCTATCAAGGCAATCTCTTCAGGCTTTTCATATTCCAGGACCTCCAAGGTTTGAACATTGCGTTTCTTACCAGAGGAAAGAATCTTATAGCTAAAGTCTACTTCTTCAAAGGTCTCATCCATTTTAATCAATTGCTGCTTCACTCGCATTCGATTCTCTATGGAAAAATCAATTAACTCGATTCCTTCTTGTTCAGTGAATTCACCTGTAGGATATATCACCTTAACCAAACCTGAAAATGATTTGGTGATTGCATCTTTATCTCTTGTTGTAATGGTATTGGATAATTCAAAGTACTGTTTATAGCTCTGCATATGGTCTTCCTTCCGCAGTACTTTTAGGATTTCAGCTAAGTAGTCTACAATGAAACCATAGTCATTTGAAAACATATCATTTCTTAACTTTTGAACTTCCCATCCAGGCAGATATGCATGAATTCTGTCCAGAAATGCAGTGTCATAGTAATCCTTTGGTAAAGCTTCAAACAGATTGCTATGTCTTAGCATATAGCGGACCGAATGGTCAGTATTGCCTACAAAAACCATACTTGCTGAAGCTCCATAGACTTCGGTTCCTCTTGAAAAGGTTTTGTTGGCCATGTA
>JBDNIA010000186.1:0-4934 GCA_041688525.1 Crocinitomicaceae bacterium
CTGATGTGATTAAAGAATCAACAGGTGCAGCAGGATGGGACCACTTTGTAGCAGGTACTACAATTGCTTCTCCGGACGCAAGCTCAACTTATACTGTTGAGCCAAGAGTTACCCTAACTGCCCCGGCATATGCATCCGCAGCAGGAACAAGTTTGGCCACAGCAGTTCAAACTCTTGAATATGCTTCAGCAGTACAGACATATCTTGCAGTGTCTAGCACGGGCGGAACAGGCAACGGTGCCACATTTAATGTGATTAAGAAAGGCACCAACTACATTGTTACTGTTGCTGTAGGAGGAACTGAATACACTCGATTAGATGTCCTTACAATTGTAGGAACTAATCTTGATGGTGCTACTACTGCAAACGATATCACACTAACAGTAACTTCGATCAACTCAGTAACGGGAGCAGTTACAGCATTTGATCAATTAGGTGTTGCGCAAGGTGGGAATTTTGTAGCATTAGTAAGTGGATCAACTACCGCATACACTAGCATTGGCGGTGCATGGACATCAAGAACACTTTCTGCTAGCAGAGACTGGATTAGTACCGCATCTGGTCAAGACTTAACTGCAATTGAAGCTGGTAGTTTAGTGGCAGGAACAGCTTACAAAATTACTTCCCTAGGCGATACATTGTTTAATGCTGTAGGTGCAGAAAATAACTTTGTCGGAGTGACATTTATTGCTACTGGACCTACATCGGGAACCGGTACAGCAGTGGCTGTGAATTCAGTAACTGTAGCAGTAGCCACTGGATCTAATACAACAACTCGATCAGTAGATGGAGGGGTTACATGGACTGCTGGCGGAAATCTACCAGCTTCGACAACTTGGCAAGATATAGCGTACGGGCAAGGAGTATGGATTGCTGTTGCTACTAGCGCCACAACTACCGCATACTCAACAGACGGTGGATCTACATGGACAGCCGGTGGAGCATTGCCAGCAAGTACAACATGGACTAGCATTGCCTACGGTGCCGGTAAATTTGTAGCAGTAGCTAGTGGCGGTGTACAAGCAGCCAGCAGTACCGACAATGGAGTTACATGGGTAACTCGAACATTGCCTTCAAGCACCGCATGGAGCAGTGTTGCGTTTGGTAACAACCGTTTTGTAGCAGTGTCAAGCACCTCAGGAACAGCAGCAGCCTATAGTTTAGATGGCGCTACATGGACAGCTAGCACTATAACTAGTTCAGCATATTCTTCAATAGCATATGGCCAAGGTATGTTCTTAGCAGTAGGAGCAACAACAACAGCATCTAGTTCACCAGATGGCGTTGTATGGACATCGAGAACTATTAGTTCTGCAGATGCAACATACGCAGCGTTTGGAAACCCAAATAGCACTGGTAAATTTATCACTGCTAGCACCACTGCTACTACTTCTAATGAAATTACTTTAGGTGCAACTGCTCGAATAAGAGCATCAGTGGCCAACGGTAAGATATTCTCTGTAAGAATTTTAGAGCCTGGTTCGAGCTATGCTAGTGCCCCGACTCTTACGTTTGTTGATCCAAACAATGTATTTTCTGCACCGTTGACTGTGAGAATTGGAGACGGAGTGTTAGCTAATCCGTCATTTATTAATCGTGGATCTCAGTACGAAACTGCTTCTGCAGAAATCCTTAGAGGCAACGGTTATGCTGATATCTTTCAAACAGGTTCATTTGTTGCTGTTCGTAGATTAGAATCTAGACCAGTTCCGGGTGCTAACGTAGTATTTGGCAACTTGCCTGATACAACATTTAAATTAGTTAACGTAATCACTTTCCGAGGAGAACTTGACGGATCATACACAGGGTTCTTACAAATAAGCCCACAAATATCAATTAGTGATTCTCCTGAGCATTTAGATACTGCATCGTTAAGATTGAGATATAGTCAAGTTCGATTAACAGGGCATGATTTCTTAGATATTGGTACCGGAAGTTTCTCAGAAACTAACTACCCTGGGTCCCCAACACAAGATCCACTTCCTGCAAACGAAACAGTTGACAATAACGGTGGACGAGTATTCTTTACGTCAACAGACCAAGACGGTAACTTTAGAGTTGGCGATTTGTTTGCTATTGAGCAGAGCACTGGTATTGCTACATTGAATGCTGATGCGTTTAATATTAGTGGTCTACAGGAACTTAACCTAGGTAATGTTACATTAGGAGGCGGCTTGGCTACTATTACAGAATTTTCAACAGATCCATTCTTTACTGCTGATAGCGATAATATTGTTCCAACACAACGAGCAATTAAAGCATTTATTGCAAGTCAAATTGGTGGCGGTGGTGCAAGTTTAAACGTTAACTCAGTAACAGCTGGATCAATTTTTATCAGTAGTAATGTGATCACAACAGTAACAGGCATCCCAATCAAAATGGATGCAAACTTTGAATTTAGAGGCGGAGTGACAGGATACCCCTTAGCATTCAACTTCTTTTTAAACTAAATACATTGGAGAAATAAATTATGGCAACAGGAAGATTAGGAACAACAGATTTAGCAGCAGCAACAGATACTACTCTGTATACTTGCCCTGTAGATACATTTGCAGTAGTAACTGTGAGTGTGTGTAATCGAGGAGCATCATTAGCATCTGTTCGACTAGCGGTCTGCGATGTAGCTACTCCAGGCAATGACGAATACTTAGAATTTGATACTGTACTGTCATCAAAAGGTGTGTTAGAAAGAACAGGTATTGTTATTGATGCAGGCAAATTGTTAGTAATCAGATCCAGTGCTATTAGCGTAAATGCTGTAGTCTACGGTATCGAAACAAGTACAGTATAAGAGGAAAACGACCATGGCAAGAAAATTATCAGGCGGTATCGCGGGAGAACCAAACATAAGTGCGCTTCAAGTTGCACCTACCGCTGTGGTCACAGCTGCCGCTGACCAAGATATTACATTAAGTCCGTTAGGCAATGCCTCTTTGGTAATAACTAATAATGTTCAACTTAATAATCAAAACGATTTAAGATTTGCAGATGCTGACAGCAGTAATTGGGTTGCATTTCACGCGCCGACAACTATTGGAACAAATTATACTATAACATTGCCTGTTGCTGCACCGACAGCATCAACACAGGTATTAGCATCTACTGATACTGCGGGAACATTAGCGTGGCAAACCCCAAAGACATTTACGTACACTACATTATCTAGTAGTTTTTCAGCAGAAATATTTGGCGGATATTTTGTTAACACTAGCGGAGGAGTGATTACCGCAACATTACCGGCATCGCCAAGTGTTGGCGATAGTATTAGATTTTTAGACGTTGCAAAAACATTTGATACTAATGCATTTACAGTGGCAAGAAATGGTAAATTATTACAAGGTGACGCTGAGAACTTAGTAGTTAGTACTGAGTCAGCAGCATTTGAGTTGATATTCTCGGGCGATACATTTGGGTGGAGGATCTTCTCAATCTAATTGAGGTATTTATTATGGCATCATATTCAAGTTACAAAAAAGTTAGCTCGGAAAATTTTACAACACAAAGCCAACTTACTGACCAAAAATTTGAAGCGTCTGCAGGGAAAACATATGGCGTATTTTGGGTTCGCGGAACATCAAGTGCGCTAACTGCCGGATGTTGCTGTTTGTGGACAGTTCCAACAGGGGTCAATAGTATCACTATTGAAGCGTGGGGTGCAGGCGGAAATGGTAACGGAGCGTGTAGTTGTAATAGGTGTCATCGATATAAAGGAGCACAAGGCGGTTATTATAATACAAAAACTGTTTCTTCGACTCCCGGTTGTCAATATACTATTTGTGCAGGGGGAGTGTATCCTTGCTGTAGTTTTGAATGCAATGGATGTCAAGGCTGTACTAGTTATGTAAACGGATTCAATCTAAGCAACTTCTGTGCAATCGGCGGCCAGCAAGGCATTGCTGATACCAATTGGCCTGACGCATTATATTCTTGCTATCCATGTTGTTTAGCACCGACTAACAATGGCGGAGATTTTGGTATGGGTAACCACAGCGGTGCATGGTCCGGCAATTGGCTATGCCATTGTTTTCATAAACAGTTCTGCGCTACTGGAGCACCATTTCTCAGCGGCGGCGGAAACGTTCAAGGATCAGTATACGGTTGCTGGATGCGTTGCGGTTGCTGGACTGTGCCTTATGCCACAGGCGGGCAAAGTGCAATGACAAATTATTGTGGCACCCAATGTGGGCAAGGCGGCACGGGCGGCAGCGGCGTTGTCAAAGTAACTTTTAATTAACGGAACATACAGATGGCAAGCTATTCAAGTTATAAAAAAGTAGTTGCTGCAGACAGTATCTTACCTCAAACAATACAGGATAGTGCATTAGCAGTTGGAACTCGTAAACAATACGGAGTACAGTGGTTTTTTGGCCAACCCTGTGCATTATCTAGTGGAAGTTGCTGTTTATGGACAGTGCCGCAGTTTGTAAAAACTTTACAAATTGAAGCATGGGGAGCCGGCGGCGGGGGACACGGAGCATGCTCGTGTGACAGATGTCAACATTACAAAGGAGCAGGTGGCGGCTATTATAATAATGTTACATTTGCCACTAATTCGGGATGTGAATATACAGTGTGTGCTGCTGGGAATGGAAATTGTTGTAGATTTGAATGTCAGGGATGCATAGGATGTACTAGTTATGTAAACGGATTTGGTACTAGTAACTTTTGTGCAATTGGAGGAACTGGCGGATGTGCTACAGGCGACTGGACTACTACATGTAATTCAGCGTTTGAATGCTGTTTAGAAGCAGGGGCAAATGGTGGCAATTTAGGGTTCGGCCTTCACGCGGGAAATTTTGGATACGCTTGGTTTCGTTATGATGTTGGACAATGTCACTGTTATAGAACAAACGCCAATACAACTAGTGCTCCGTTAATTGGGACTTCAAGTATTCAGATACAGGGATATTGTTGGATGCGTTGCGGATGTTGGA
>JBDNIA010000187.1:0-4266 GCA_041688525.1 Crocinitomicaceae bacterium
TTACGAAGGAAAATTAGGATACATAGATTCAAATGGAATTATTAAGATTGAACCCAAGTTTGAAACCTTCCCAAATTATATGGAGAATAGTCAGTTTATTGGTAATTTTGCCTTAGTTAAATCAAAAGGGAAATACGGTGTAATTGATAAAAGTGGCAAGTTCATTATACCAAATGTTTACAATCAATTGGGGGAATTTTCTTCGCTGATAGCATTTAACAAAGGAAAACTTTGGGGTTATGTTGATTCAAAAAACAAAGTTATTTTAAAGCCTACATTTGATTGGGCGGAAAGCTTTCAAGGCGAGAATGCGATTGTGGCAAAATTCGATCAACAAGGGGTAATTAATCGTCAAGGTTTGCCTATTGTGCCGATAGAATTTGATGAAATTAGCCGAATGGATAAGGAGCGTTTTTTGGTGACAAGTGGCGAGAGCGTTGGGCTTTATGGAATTGATGGAAAGATAATCGTTCCGCTAGAATACAGCGAGATTCGACAATTGAATAGTACATTTTACGTTTTAATAGGAAAAGGCAGCATCGATTTTTTGTACCTTCCCGAAAATAAGGTGGTGCGCCAAAAATAGTATGAACCGATTTTTTGAATTAATTGACAAAAATAAATTTGGAATTATTGCTGCTTTTGCGGCTTACATATTGATTTTCGTTTATTTACAAATGCGCTCATATACTAAATACTTCCCAATAACGCCTTTCCACGAAGGTGCCTCAATACAACAAGAACCGGAAATAGAATTAGATAAGGAACAAATTGAAGTTCCGCAAGATTTCCAAGACAATGTCAAAAATATGGCGCGCGATCAGAATGATAAACGGGAAAAGAGTAATGAGAATTACTCCCAAAATCAGTCGGCGCAAAGTGTTTCGCAGTCCGTTAAAGATTACGAGAAAAAACTGTTTGAAGAAACAGGTGGAGCCGTTGAACGAGAACGGATTCGTCAGCAAATGGAGAATGAAAAACAAAATAAACCCAATACAAGCGCAACAAGTCCATCGAAGCCAGCGCAAACAGGTGGAGATAAATCCTATGCGGGCAATGTAATGGTGGAGTGGAGTTTAATCGATCGAAATCCACATCAAAATAACAATTGGTATGTTAGAAATCCTGGTTACACTTGTGGCGTTGGATCAAATGGAACAGTTGTAGTAGATATTAAGGTAAATTCCAACGGTGACATTATTGGAGCAAGTTACAATGCTATCCGAAGTTTCGGAGCAAATCCTTGCATGGTAGAACAAGCAATTAAGTATGCGAAAATGTCACGATTTGCCTTTAATAGTGCAGCACCAAAATCGCAAGATGGAACTATAATTTACCGATTTGTATCTCAATAAATGATTGAAAAAGTAAATCTATATACTGAATTTGTGGAAACCTTCAATCTACAAGAGGATGATGTTGTCTTTGTATCTTCAGATCTGTCAAATTTGGCTAAATATTTTAAAGAAAATGAAGCAGCTTTTGATGTGAATACTTTTATCGAAACACTTCAACTAAAGGTAAAGAAAGGAACGCTAATTTTTCCAGCTTACACAGATAACTTGCGTAATGGCGATGTTTTCGATTACCAAAAAACCAAGCCAACGACTGGCGCTCTTTCCAATAGAATCGGACGGAGAAAAGATTTTGTGCGCTCTTTCGATCCTTTACATTCTGTTTATACTTGGGGGAAAAAAGCGGATGAAATAGTAAAACTAAAGGAGGAGAGTTCATTCGGTGAAAACAGTATATTCGGATTGTTAGCTCGTGAAAATGCAAAATTCGTTTTCATTGACGTCGATCTGCAAAACAGTTTCACTTTTATTCATTATTTGGAAGAAAAGTTAAAAATTTCATATCGAAAGTATTATTCTATGAATATTCAATTGAATAATGGACATACTTTGAAAGATAAAACTATTCTGTTCCATACAAAGAAAATGGGCGTTTGTACTCAATTGTATCCACTTCAAGATTACTTAATCCGCAAAGGGTTTTTAGAAGAAAAATTGAATCTCAACGCTAATGTCCATCTTTCCAATGCAAATGAAATGACCAAAGGCGTGCATGCTTTTCTTTCTTCTGGAGGTAAAATGTATACTTTTGACTTTAAACTATTCGCCAAGCAATTTGTTAAACGAATTCTTGGAAAACGGTACTATTAATTTTTTAAATCCCCCAAATTATCCAAAAGAATTGTCGTCGAATAATTAACTTTGAATCGAAAAAATTATACTATGTCCAATAGAAAGTGGGAAACCATCAAAAAATACGAAGACATCCTTTTTGAATTTCATGAAGGAATTGCAAAAATCACAATTAATAGACCAAAAGTTTACAATGCCTTTCGGCCAGAAACTAATTTTGAAATGCTGGATGCGGTAAATATTTGTCGCGAAAGAAATGATATTGGCGTACTTGTATTGACAGGCGCAGGTGATAAAGCATTCTGTTCTGGTGGAGATCAAAATGTCAAAGGTGTTGGAGGTTATATTTCTGAAAATGGCGTTCCACGTTTAAATGTATTGGATTTACACAAGGCTCTTCGCTCATTACCCAAACCAGTTATTGCAATGGTAAACGGTTATGCAATTGGCGGTGGTCACGTTCTTCACGTGGTTTGCGATTTAACGATTGCCTCTGATAATGCAAAATTTGGACAAACTGGGCCCAAAGTTGGTAGTTTCGATGGGGGTTTTGGTTCTTCATATTTAGCAAGGCACGTTGGACAGAAAAAAGCACGTGAAATTTGGTTCTTATGCAATCAATATACAGCTGTTGAGGCAGAGGCAATGGGAATGGTAAATAAAGTTGTTCCATTTGTTGAATTAGAGGATACAACAGTTGAATGGTGTAAAACAATAATGAAAAGAAGTCCTTTGGCAATTCGAATGATCAAACGCTCTTTGAATGCAGAATTGGACGGTCAGCACGGATTAATGGAATTAGCAGGCGATGCAACATTGATGTATTATTTAACGGAAGAAGCTCAAGAAGGTAAGAACGCATTCTTAGAGAAAAGAGATCCTGATTTTCAACAGTTTCCTAAATTTCCTTAATTTCAGATTATGATGAAAGTCTTGGTTATTTGTGCTTTATCCTTGGCAGGAGCAATTCCTTTAGGTGGTTTGTTCTTCGGAGCTAAAAAATCGAATCAAGAACTTGTCCTTATTCCTGAGATTTTTCAAGCAGAGAATGTTGTAATTCTTGTTATTGATGGTCCAAGATATTCGGAAACATTTGGAGCTGAGAATATGCAATATATCCCAAGTTTTAGAGATAGTCTTTTGCCCCAAGCAACTTTTTTTGACCATTTTTATAATAACGGTTCAACATTCACCAATGCCGGTCATGCAGCAATTACAACTGGGCGTTACCAAAAAGTAGAAAATAGCGGAATGGAAGCACCTAAATATCCGAGTATTTTCCAATACTATATGCGTGATAAAAAACGCAATAAGGATGATGCATGGATAATAACTTCAAAAGGCAAATTGGATATTTTAGCAAATACTCGCTATAAAGGATGGGAAAATGACAATTTAGCTCGTACTTGGTGTGGACCTCTGGGCGAAGGTTATGGTTATGGAAAAGATCCCTATACCATGAAAGTTGTCGATAGCGTAATCTCAAATTTTCATCCAAGGTTGATGCTAATTAATTTATTAGAACCCGATGTTCAAGGCCATGCGGGAAAATGGGAGAAATACTTGAAAGGAATTCAAAGTACAGATAAACAAGCTCTAGAATTGTGGAATAAGATTCAATCAGATCCAATATACAGAAATAAAACGGCACTTTTTATTACAAATGACCACGGTCGCCATTGTGATGGACACAAAGATGGATATAGATCGCATGGTGGCGGCTGTGCTTGTTGTAGGCACATTAGTTTAACAGCTTTAGGTCCAGATTTTACGAAAGGAAAAGTCGTTACTGATGATTACGAGTTGATTGATATAACGGCAACGATGGCACAAATTCTTGGATTGGATATGCCAACTAGTAAAGGGAGATTTATTTCTCCTCTTTTTGTTGATATGATAAAGGTACCCTGAAAATTGGACAATTCGCTAATTTGGTAATTGGCCAATTGCCCAACAAGGTTTTATTTTTATCACTTCACATTTTAAATATTTTAAAAATGATGCAAAAAAAAGGAGCTTTAATATCTTAAGCTCCTTTTCTATATCGTTTTGTTCGCTTTACGTATTAAAGTTGTCCGCAACAATCAATTCTTTCGTTCCGTGTCCCCAAGAATAGAAA
>JBDNIA010000188.1:0-1363 GCA_041688525.1 Crocinitomicaceae bacterium
CTTCGATACGGCCGAGCTGTAGGCTTAGCAAACCATCTGAAATCTTGGTTATCAAATGCGTGAATATGTTCAGCACCGGAAAATGTTGGCCAAGATAAAATCTCTCTATCCGAAAGAACAACAGCACTTGCTCCGTTTCTTTCCAGTTTTATTTCCGCTACCGGTATCCCTAAAATAGCTCTCGCATGCAATTCGAACTCATTCAAATTTTGTGTTCCAGCCAATGTAACCATACCCGTATCGTGAGGACGTGGGGAAAGTTCAGAAAAAATTACCCCATTTTTTGTGACGAAAAATTCCACTCCCCAAATTCCAAAACCTCCCAACGCTTTTGTAACTTGGGAAGACATTTGTTGTGCTTCTTCTAAATCTGTTGGCTTCATAAGCATTGGCTGCCAACTTTCTTTGTAGTCTCCTCGCTCTTGTCTGTGGCCAATTGGTGGGCAGAATAAAGTCGCCCCATTTATTTGGGTTAACGTCAACAAAGTAATTTCGTAATCAAAATCAATAAAACCTTCTACTATAACTTCCATTTTATCACCACGAGAGCCAGACATAGCATAATCCCATGCTTTTGAAATATCAGCTTCCGTTTTAATCACAGATTGACCTTTTCCTGAACTGGACATCAATGGCTTCACAACGCAAGGCATCCCCGTAAATAGAACTCCTTTTTTCAATTCATCAAAAGAATCAGCATAGCAATAAGGCGCAGTTTTCACACCAACTTCAATCGCCGCAAAATCACGAATAGCTTTTCTGTCCATGGTGTAATTCGCCGCTTTGGCGCAAGGAACGACTTGAATACCGCTTTTTTCGTAATCATATAAACGCTCCGTTCGAATTGCTTCAATTTCTGGAACAATAATATCGGGTTTGTGTCTTGAAACAATTTTATCCAACGCATCACCATCCAACATATCGATGATTTCACGCTCATGAGCAACTTGCATAGCTGGAGCATTGTCGTAACTGTCAACTGCAATGACGTGTTGACCTAATCTTTGTAGAGCAATAACTAGTTCTTTTCCTAGTTCGCCTGAACCTAAGAGCATGATTTTTTTTCTCATAAGGCAAATATAAAATTTGTTGAGGACATGAGGTTAAACTTAAGTTTTAGATATATTGCAAAATTTAAATGGTTTTTAACTTAAAAATCAGGCTATCCGTATTTCAAAAGACTAAAGGGGAGTTCTATAATTTAATGCTTTGATATTTAATTAAAATGCATATCGTGAACTTTACCAGTAAATTAATACCAAACAAAAGAAACGGCTGCAACTAAAAGCCTGTCGAATACTTTTTCACCAAAATATCTTCGGTTGTATTTGAAACAAAATTCGTTCAAGTAATTTTGCAAATA
>JBDNIA010000189.1:0-3261 GCA_041688525.1 Crocinitomicaceae bacterium
ACAGAGGCCTCTGGAGTAGGAACAGCTATGCACGCTAATCTAGAACGGTTCTTGACAGGTGAACAGAGGCAGCCAGGAAACAACCCTGTTCATATACAAGCTAACAAAATGGCCGATGTCATTATTGAAAATGGTTTGAACAACATGAACGAGGTGTGGGCAATGGAACAGAGCCTGTACTTCCCAGGGCTGTATTCTGGAACAACTGATCTAGTGGGAGTGCATCAAGGTATTCCCTGCATCGCTGATCACAAACAAACCAACAAACCAAAGAAAGCCGAGTGGGTAGATGACTATCGCTTACAGTTGATGGCTTACATTTTGGCTCACAACGAAGTCTACGGTACAGACATCCGCAAAGGTGTTATTTTTATGTGCAGCAGAGACTTCCAATATCAACAGTTCACACTAGAATCTGCAGACTTTAACAAGTATCAAGACATGTGGCTCAACAAGGTGGAAGAATACTACGCCTTGGCTGGATAAATGCCCATAGTACAACTATCTAACTAAATAGTTGTATGCAAATATACAAGATTATCAACAAAATAAACGGAAAGTGGTACATAGGTAAAACTAACGGCAAAGACCCTACATACATGGGTAGCGGCAAGTTGCTTAAACAAGCACAGGGCAAGTACGGTCTTGAAAATTTTGAAAAAATTATACTTGAGACTATCGATTCTCCTGAACTGCTAAACAAACGTGAACAGTATTGGATTGCAAAAACCAATGCGGTCAACGATCCGCAGTCTTATAACCTTGCATCAGGTGGAGAAGGTGGGGATCTAAGCAAGTTTATTCCCTACGATAAGATTGACTACAGCAATCACAAATGCAAAGGTGCAACCCAATGGTTTCACTCTTTAACAAAAGAAGAACAAAAAGAGTTCCACTCTCAGCAAGCAACTAAACGTACCAAAGGATGGTACGTTAGTCGTCTCGACGATCCAACTGAAATTTATGTTCAAAACATAAGCAAATGGTGCGACGAACACGGAGTGGATAAGTCAATGCCTACTGCATTTAATAATCCTAAAAGTCATTTGTTTCAAAAACAAACAAAAGGCTGGCGTATTAGACGCAGTGATATGCCAGAACTACTACCTTACGAAAATAATCGTGGTAAAATTATTGTAGATAACGGCTGTAAGGGACAAACATGGAAATTAGTAGATGGAAAGCGTGTTTGGTACGATAAATATAATATCGTAGAGGAACAATAAAATGGCAGTGATTCAAATAAGTCGCATACAAGTTCGTAGAGGACAAAAAAACTCAAACAGTGGAATTCCACAACTAAGCTCAGCTGAATTTGCTTGGGCAGTTGACAGCCAAGAACTGTATATCGGCAACGGCAGTGTGCTAGAAGGTGCTCCTTATGTTGGTAATACGAAGATATTAACAGAACATGATAATATTTTAGATCTAGCCGGCAGTTATCAATTTGCCTACAATGACACTTCTATTACACTCAGTGTTCCTCGCAGCTTACAAAACAAATTAGACGAAATTCAAGTTAGTGTCAGTGACTTTGGTGCAGTAGGTGATGGTGCTACTGATAGTGTAACTGCATTTCAAACAGCATTTTCTGAATTGTTTACAAACGTAAACACTAATTTTAGAAAAGTATTAGTAGTGCCAAACGGTGAATATTTATTCTCCAGCGACCTTGCAATTCCCAGTGACGTTATCATACAAGGTGAAACACAATTAGGCGCAGTTTTAAATATTGGTGCAAATAATATTCGCTTTATTACCAGTACTGGGTTAGAGTTAGCAGAGTTTGACAGCACAAATAGACCAAAGAATGTTAATATTTCTAACCTAACAATTTCTAGAACAACGGGTCAAGTAACATTATCTGGTATTACAGATTCAGAATTCAATAAGGTAAAGTTCTTAGGGGAATACGTATTAGGCAATTCTATTACATTGGCAACGGAACCGTCGGCACTATTTTGGCAGAATAATTTAGTTGGAACTAGAGTTAATGACATTGCATTTAACAATTGCCACTTTGAAGGTAATGGTATCTCTGTAAAATGTCTCCAGTCTGACACATTCAGTACTGCTATAAAATTTTACAATTCAAAATTCTTTGTTAATGATACCGCAATATACATAGATGGTGTAGCTACACAAGGAAACGATTGGAGAATTGTTGATTGCGAGTTTGAAGAAATTGCAACTCAAGCATTTAGATCAACTAATGGTTACAACACACTTATACAAAGATGTAAGTTTAAAAATGTAGGTAATGGAACTGATACCGCAGCAAATCCTTCCGAACCAATGGTGTATTTTAGTGAATACAATAACAACGTTGTCGCTGACTGTACTAGTGATCGCCAGCAGGCCGCCGGAATTACATCAACAGAATTAACAGCAGGATTTACAGAAGTTTATAACAGTTCTAGTGTTAAGTTAACAGATAAAAATTATTCTTTAATATATCTATCTGATAGTTTCAGACCGCTGGCAGCATTTTCAGCATTGAACAATTTTACAACACTAAACTATTCTCTTAAATTAGGCGAACATACTCGATATGGATTGTTGACATTTGTAATTGGTGACGATTTATCACCTGGCGATAATGGCTCTAACATCACAATTACAGATAACTTTACATACTCACCAAATTATTTAATATCCCCAGGAGGAGCTCTTATGACGAACTTTGAATTTAATGTTGCCAAAACCAGCAACACTACAGGCGACGATTCACCCGCAGCAGTAGTAGATACTGTTGTCCTATCATATAAGAACCCTCTGGCCACAGGTCTAACAGGGTCCATCTCTTTTGATGTGGCCTACGGTGTTTGATGTCTACGGAAACGATAGACTAACACAATGGAAAGAGTTCAGAGACGCACTAGAAACAAGTCTGCATCCTTTAGAAGATGTCGCTGAACTTTGGAGCCATGCTCCATTTGTTAGTCCTTATCTAGATCCCCAATCTCCTAAAAAATGGCCTGACCCATGGCATCTTATTTTGGATTTACACCTTGACGATCTTGCAATTACCCTTGGAATGCTGTACACTATTAAGTTAACACAACGTTTTATTGATACAGAATGCGAGATATATAAATTCATATTCCCAAAAAAAGTAGAACCGCAATACCTATTACTAGTTGATAAAAAGTACATACTTAATCTAGAATACAAGGCTGTTGTTAGTGCAGAAAAATTAAATGACTTAGATACCACGTTGATTTGGTCTAAGTCTAGCTTGTAATAAATACCAGACCAAAA
>JBDNIA010000190.1:0-6887 GCA_041688525.1 Crocinitomicaceae bacterium
AGTCATGACATTCATCCTTATCATCCCAAACATGAGCACTTTAATTTTCCGACTTTGCCTCTTATGGATGGGAAGAAGGTGATTGAACTTAATCCAGATGCCAATCGATTGACATCATTGATTACGCAGAGAGCTACTCATTTCATTGAACAGAATAAAGACCGTCCCTTTTTTCTGTATATTCCTCAAATATTATCTCATCATCCGATTCAGGTATCCAAAAAGTTCATGAAAGGGGTGAACGATTCAATCAAAAAGGTGCTCTCTTTGGAGAATGATAATATTGATTATACAACACGAGGAAGTTTGTATCCACAGGCCATTGCTGAAATCGACTGGTCCGTGGGGCAAATCTTGGATAAACTTAAGAAACTCAAACTCCTGAAAAATACTTTTGTCATTTTCACATCAGATAATGGTCCTGATGGAGCATACAACAGTATTCCATTGGGTAGTGCTGGTCCGTTAAGGGGCAGAAAAGGGAGTACTTTTGAAGGAGGTATGAGAGTGCCTACCGTAATGTATTGGCCAGGAGTTTTTCCAGCAGGTGAAACCAATGATGAATTGATGACCACTATGGATCTGTTACCCACATTCGCAAAACTGGCGGGAGCCGAAGTACCCGAAGATAGGAAACTGGATGGAAAAGATATTATGCCGAACTTATTGGGAAAGGATAAAAGTCCATATGAATACTTTTTCTACTATTCCCAAAACGACCTGATGGCTGTTCGTTAGGGAAAGTGGAAGTTACATGTTAAAAAAAATAAACCAGAAGCACTCTATGATTTGAATAAAGATATCGGAGAATCAGATAATGTGCTGGATCAAAACTCATGGATCTCCGAACGGCTTTTAAATCAAATATATCAATTTAAGGAAGAACTTGATTTAAACAATCGACCGGCAGGTTTTGTGGACAATCCTGTTCCACTACGAAAAATTAATTAAGAAAAAGTAATAAATTATTTTAGACAAATGATAAATCAGCTGTTCAAAATAAAAAAACGGATAATATAACAAAAAACATAACATATGACGCGACATTTTGGAATGTTCCAGTTCAAGGAAGGCATAACCGATATACAAATAGAGGAGTGTTTTAGTACTATGAAGGGAATGATAGGGAAAATCCCCGGCTTTTTAGAAATGGAATATGGTCCGTATAATAGTACGGAGGGACTTAATGACGGTTATACGCACGGTTTTATAATGACATTTGAGAGTCTGGAAGCACGTGAAGCATATTTGCCCCACCCAATTCACGAGGACGTAAAAGACCTAGTAATCCCAAGGTTGGAACGGGTAGTAGTTTTCGATTTTAACGTGTAATTTGAAGTATAATCGATGGCCATCAAAAATAAACATATTGTAATGCTCGGGTGTTTCGACACCAAGGGTGAGGACTTTACCTATCTCTACGAATGCCTAAAAGGCTTTGGTGAAGAAGTACTCACTATCAATACCGGGGTCATGGAGACCATTGTCGACTTTCCTATAGCTTTTGGTAATGAAATGGTATCCGAGCATTCTGGTACGTCCTTAGCCACTATTCGCAAATCTAACGATAGGGGAAAGGCAGTAAAGTTAATGGGTCAAGGAGCCGCAAAGGTCATTTCCGACCTTGTCGAAAATGATATGGTCAAGGGGATCATAGGAATGGGCGGCGGCGGCGGTACCTATATTGCACTTAAAGGTCGAGTTCCTTGTAAAGTTGAAGGTGCAATTAAGAAAGGCCAACGATTAGTTGCTGGTTCAAACGGATCAGCTGTAGCAGCAAATAATTCAAACGATGTATTTGCAGTAGCATTAGAATCAAACGCAGACACTGGTGTTAAAACAATAGAAGTGTTGGTATTATAATATGAGCGGCTCAGGATCACAAATTACAGCTTCTGATTTTGTAACCATACAAGATAAAGCGCAATCTTTATTAGGAACAGGGTCAACAACTCGAGGCTATGGACAACCTGTCCAGTCAGCCGATGTATTTGCTGGCAACGAAATTACCAAAGCTCAATGGGATCTTTTAAGATACGACATTGTAAATATCAGACTTCATCAAGACGGTGTATTACCTAATATTGTCACTGTTAATATTGGCGATCCTATTGGATACGGAGCGGGATCCCCTAATACAAATTATGATACTTTATTAGAAACAGCAATAGCAAATAGATTTCAGATTGCTCAAAATCAATCAGTAGTTGCTAATAAGGGGACAGCAACTACATCGTCGTCTTGGTCAGTAAGTGCGACTATGGAATTAACTATAACTTTTGCAAATTCAAACGATGCTAGATATTTTTTCAACAGCGGCGGAAAAGTAAGAATAACCCCAACACTAACAGGCGGCAACGGAACGGCACAAGTAAATGCCTGGACTAATTTTTTAACCAGTGTAGGTACACAATCGTTCGGTGCCGCCAATGTTCTAACAAATTATTACACACTAACAAATTCTTATCAAACATATTATCAGAATTCGTTGTCAACTCCGTACTCTGCAAATAATATTAACTTATCTGCCAGAACTGATGTAGCTGATAATTCAGCAGGAATTGCAACAATATTATATTTAAAAGTAACATTAAATGATGCATATGTAGATCCAGGATCTCCGGCCCCAGGCGATCTAGTAAACGGCACACTATCACTATCCATAGACGAATTAAAAGCCACAGGCACGCTGATCCCTACCGGAACATTTGTTATCACTAGTCCGTCCTACTCGCTTTCTAGTATAGCACTATCATAAAAAGTTAAATAGAACACTATGGCTGTCAACGATAAAATTAAATTTTCTGATTATAATAACATCCGATCTAAAGTAGAAGGTATTATGGGCTCGGGATCTGTTAATAGTGGGTACGGTCAATCTTTAGTAAGCTCTGCAGTTGCAGATGGTAATACTGTAACTATTAACGAATGGGCAAATTTAAGATACGATATTATCAATGCCCGGGTACATCAAACAGGATCATTACCATCTCCTGTTGCAGTTGTGGCAGGTAACACAATAAAATATAGTGCTGTTGACGCACCAGTAACTACATATGACACACTTGCAAATTCCGTAGTAACTGATAAATTTACAGTAGGTGCAGGTCAATTTGCAACCAATGTTCCTAGTGATCCGTCAACACGTACCGGAAGTTGGGTCAGTTCGCTATCGTGTACTGTACAGTTTTATTGGGCAAACGCAACTCAAGCAAGATACTTTTTTAATTCCGGTGGCCAAGTAAGAGTTACTGCAAGTCGCAGCGGCGGAGTATCTAGCCAACAAAATACGGCATGGACGTCACTATTAAGTTCATCAGGAACTCAGTCATTTGGTGGAAATAATCCCGACACCGGCACAAGCCCTGCTACCGGCACTAATTGGTATAGATGTACTAATTCTTTCCAAACATACTATTCTGCAAGTTCATCTAGTCCGTATGGCAGTAATTCCTATCAATTACAAGCTCGAGCAGCAGACGTAGCAAGTAATGCCTCCGTAACATCAGCTAGTGGTGAAATACGATTGGTATTTACTGACGGTTATACTGATCCAGGACCGCCCGCGCCAGTAGATTATGTTGATGGGACACTTTCTGTTTCTGTTGATTTAATATATGCTACTGGTATTTTGTATCCTACCGGATTTGGAAATTTTACTGTAACTAATCCAACTGTTGCTATTAGCAGCATTACTGGCTCTTAATCACTCACCTCAAAAAACATACGCTATAAATAATGTACGCACATTATTGGAGATTGTATGGACGAGAGACTGCAAGCAGCGTTAGATTTTTCTAACTATCAACAGACATTTTCAATCCAACGTAAGACCCTTAAAGAAAAAATTGAGGCCAAATTAACCTACGGGTTTAATGGCGGGCTGTTTCGCATTGATAAAAATTTATTAACTTTTGTAGAAGTGATCTCCGCAAAGAGATCTAATGGAGTTGTACTAATGGATGCAAATGACAATCCAATTTTAATAGACGATCTAGAAGCGTTCAAAGATGAAATTTTTAGTAGATATTTTGAAGCCACTAACGAATACTACAAACAATACCAGCAATTGAAAAAAAGCAGATCTGTAGAAAAGTTAATTGCATAATGACAACAGGTATTTTAGTCTATGCACATAACAGTCGATCGTTAGATTATGCTCTAATGTCGTTGATAGCCGCCGGCCTTGCCAAAAAAAATCTCAATGTCCCTGTGTCGTTAGTAACGGATCCTTCGACTGTAGAATGGATGAGAGAATCTAACATTTTAGAAAAAGCCACATCTGTATTTGAAAATTTAATAATAGTAGAAAGACCTATCACTGACAATCAGCGCAAATTATGTGATGGTAAAAATGAATCAATGGTACCATTTGTAAATACAAATAGAGCAAGCGCCTACGATTTAACACCGTATAATAGAACACTGTTAATAGACAGTGACTACTTTATTTTTTCGAATAGATTATCTGAATATTGGAACATTGACGACGATGTACTAATAGGTCAAAGTATAAATGACATATACTCCGGTGATCGACTAGGCTATAATGATCGATATATTTCTGAAGTAGGAATTAAACTATATTGGGCCACTACTGTAATGTTTAGCAAAACGCCACGTGCTAAAACGTTTTTTGACACAGTAAATTTTGTAAAAGAAAATTACAAGCATTACGCAGATATTTTTAGATTTGATAATCGTCAGTATAGAAACGATATTGCATTTAGTGTTGCAAAACATATATTAGATGGCTTTATAAATCTAGACTCCGGTAGATTGCCTCCAGTGTTAACAACATTAGATAAAGATATATTAGCCTCAGTAGAGGATAACAAATTAACATTTTTAATATCAACACCGTTAGGCGAGAAATACATTCCAGCATCAATTACCGACACTGATATACACATTATGAATAAGCAGAGTATTATTAGACACGGGTCGCAGCTATTGGAGATGATATGAGTTTTGGATATCTACTAGTTGTATCAGAACATGAGTCTGTTGATTATTTAAAATTAGCCTACGGACTTTCCCTAAGCATTAAAAATACTCAACGTGAAGGGTACGATAAAGTTGCTCTTGTAATTGACAATAAAGAAAAGTTATTAGGGTTAACAAGCTCATGGGTATTTGATCACGTCATTGAATGGAATCAAGAAACATTTTGGGACGGCCGTAGTTGGATGGATCAGCTAACACCGTTTGACAACACAGTATGTCTCGACGTTGATATGTTGTTCACAGAAGATTACAGTCATTGGGCCGAATACTTTATTGAAAACTCAGAACTTTACATTGCTAATAAAACCTATACCTATAGAGGCGAGGTAATCACCGGTGATTATTACCGACGCACATTTACAAAAAATAATTTGCCTAACCTGTATTCACTGTATACTTTCTTTAAAAAGGACAGTAAGCTAGCAGAAGAATTTTTTGAGCTCGGTAGACAAATTATTAAAAACCCAGTTGAATTTAGTAATTTATTTTTATCAGAACACAAGCCAAAAGTTGTAGGTACAGACGAAGCATTTGCCCTAGCTGCAAAACTTTTAGATATAACTGATGTCATTGCTTATCCTCTAGAGTTTCCTCGCATAGTGCATATGAAACCTATGGTACAAAATTGGCCATGGCCCGCCGACACATGGAGCGACCACGTGGGCTTTTATCTTAATCGCTACGGTAAATTAAAAATAGGAAATTATCAACAAAATGGCATCGTGCATTATGTTGAAAAAAATAAAATCGACGATGAAATGATTAATATCTTAGAGGAAATAGCATGGAAAAAGTAATTGATTTTGACGAGTGGATCGAAAACTTTCAGCTACCAAAAATTGAATACGTTGCAGTATACGATCCGTTTACCGGTGATGTAAAAAGCGTAGGTCCATCTTACGCTTTTTCTGCTGAAGAATATACTGTACCTGTTGATACTGAAACTGCTGAAAGAATTATTAATGCAGAAATCAAGATTCACAATTGTCAGGTAGATGTTAATTCTAATAAATTAGAGATCGCCGAGGTTAAAAACTTAACAACCATAGACGATGAATTACATCGTATTATTTCCATTGAACATTCTGATATAGAAATCCCTGATGTGTATATTAGTTATTTGTCTAAAACTAAAACTCTAAAGATCCAACTGTCTGAAGCATTAGGCGGCACTAAAAAAATTAAAAAAGAATTTAAATCTAGAAAAATTGTATGGGATGGCAACGCAGAGATGAATTTTCTAATCACTGAATACAATGATCCCAATTTGACTTTTGAAATGTTTTCTGTTAAAATTAACGAACTAATAGGTAAAACTAAAATTATTAAAAATATCGAATACGATAGATTTAGCATCTATACACGTCGCCTATTTAAAAATTATGTAATTGAGTATAAATGAAAATTGTAGAATTTGACATAATCTTTTTGAGCTACGATGAACCTAATGCAGAATTGCATTACGCCGACCTATGCAATAAAGCACCATGGGCAAAACGAGTACACGGTGTTAAAGGGAGTGACCATGCACACAAGGCCGCAGCAGCACTAAGTGAAACAGAGTGGTTTATTACTGTAGATGCAGACAATATTGTCAATCCGTCATTTTTTAATCTTGAGTTGGATATGACAGATCCAACGATACAAGTCTATGGATGGTGCGCTCGAAATCGTATTAATGGATTACGCTATGGCAACGGCGGTCTTAAAATATGGCGTAAAAATTTTGTACTAAACATGCAAACACACGAGAACAGTACTAGCGACAGAGGACAAGTAGACTTCTGTTGGGAAGATGGCTATCGCAACTTCCCCAAAGTATATAGCGAAAGCATTGTAACCAGCAGTCCGTTTCAAGCATGGCGAGCAGGATTCCGCGA
>JBDNIA010000024.1:0-4635 GCA_041688525.1 Crocinitomicaceae bacterium
CTAAAGGGACGTATGCCTTGAATGCGTTTAAATTGGATGCAACAGCTCGAGTTGGTTATGGCGACCTAGGCGCCTTTGTTAACTATAGTATTTTACCACTTTTTGACACGTCTAAAACAACACAAGTGTTTCCGCTTACATTTGGTGTTACTCTAAACTTTTAATTGGTCTAATGAGTTTAAAAAGGGGCAACCATATTGGTTGCCCCTTTTTGTTTGGTTTATTATTTATTTGTTTTAAAGAGATACGAGAAGAAACGTTGATTTTTTTCAAAAGGGAAGTGAATTATTATGGAGCTAGATTTATACAAAAAGCGTTGCAAATCTGGTGATTAAACAAAGGTGAATCACGCTAAAGGTTTGTCACTTGCTATTACTGTGAAGAGCTCCGGTGTGCTCTTACTATAAATTTAAACCAGCATTAATTTATTGAAAAGAATAACCATATTTGGGCAATGGCGTTAAAGTTGTGTTGCGGATAATTAGAATTAGAGAACAGGGAGTTTGAAATAGCAAAACATAAAAAAAGGAGACACTTTTGTGCCTCCTTTTTCAAGAACATAAGTTCTATTTATTTTTTAACGATGTTAACTTTTGATGAAGTACCGTTTGATGTTGTAATAGTAACGATATACATGCCAGATTCGAAGTTATTCGTAGTCAGTTGCGTGTATCCGTTAACCAATGTTGGGTTTGTATTAGAAACCACTTTACCAGTTAAATCTGTTATTACCAAACTAACAACTCCTTCAGCGTTCACACGAACATTCAATTTGTCTTCAGTTGGATTAGGGTAAACGTTAGCAATTAACTTGTCAATTTTTTCAACACTAACTTCGTCAGCATTAAAAGCCTTGAAGCCTACCGAGAAAATGGTTTCAGCACCGAAAGCAAGTTGGTTGTAAGAATTGTCTACTTCACTAACCATAATTGGCAGTAAGTAGTTATTTTGGTTGAAAGTGTAGTCAACTCCCGCATCAACTCCCATGAATGTGCTATCAGACAAAACTTGAGCACAAACTAAATACTTGTCGTTATCCGTAAACAAAACAGGACTATCGAATTCTGCATATACAACTGAATCTTGGAAGTCACCAGAATAAGTATACGAACCAGTGCTCACATAAGATGTTTGCGCAAAAGAACCAGCAGATGCCAAGTTGTCCAACGGGTCATCCCATCTGATAACAGAAATAAGAATTTCGTCACCTGCAATACTTGGGTTTAATACGCGGTTGTTACTCGTTGAGAAATAAACTCCACGCGCTCCAACGCGACTTGCGTTTGGATGTTGGAAAAAAGTACATGCCGAATAAGAAGAGGTGTACGTAGAAGAACGTGTTCCTGAAGTGCTGATTGGCGTGCTGTTGGCAGCATCAATTCTTGAATAACCAAATACTTCATCGTTAATAAAAAAGTTTGAAGTCATTACGTTGTCTTCGTTTGATTCATCCGTTGCGTCAGCCGTAACGGTATAGGTCAATGTGTACTGTCCGGTTGGGTAAGAACTCAAACTAAAAACTGGAATAGTGTTTGTTCCACCTGTAATAACATCAAGACTATCATTTGAAGGGATAGCTAAACCAGTAACTGTTTCGTCATAAACGACTGCCGCTAAAGGGTTTTCAACTTTTACGTTTAGCGTTACACCTGTTTGTGCTTGAGAACCGAAGTTATAAATTCTTGTTCCGATATTAAAATTGAATTCTGTTCCATTTTGAGCTAGTTGAGCAAGAACTCCAGAGCTTTTCGAAATCATAGTCGTTGGTTCAGAGATTGTTAAATCGTTCGCCAATAACCCAATTTTGTTTCCAAGGAATGCCACAACCGTTGTTGTAAGCATGGTGTTTGTGATTGTTTGACCTGGGCCACTGCCAATCATAACAACTGGAATTGTAACATTTGGGTCACTACCGCCCATTGCAATTGGATCTGGATCTCTGTTTATGATAATAATACCAACAGCTCCTGCAGCTTGTGCATTTAAGGCTTTTGAAACAAAAGTGCAAGTACCTCTGTAAACGACAGCAATTTTTCCTGCAACTGCAGCTGGATTAGTAAAAGTTGAACAACCTTCTTGACTTAAAGGATGAACGATAGTCGTCGCGCTGCTTCCTGGCGTTCCGTCTTCACCAATTACCAATGTGTCTTGAACATATGTTCCTGGCACATTGAAGTCGGGTGTTCCTCCCCAGCTGTCTACCCAAGTGAAGGGCTGATTTCCAAGTATGGAGGCCGGCTCCGTTACTCTGCAAATGATTTGCGACTGTGCGCTGATTGTAAATGCTGTTATAGCAAGTACACTAAGTAAAATTTTTCTCATAGCTATAATTTTTTATATAGACAAATCTAAGTAATATTTGGGCAATACTCAACATTATGAACGAAATATCTTAACAATGGTTGGTAGAAAAAAAAACCTTCACGGATTAGGTGAAGGTTTTTTATTATTGTCTATGTTTTTATATTATTTTGAAACTGCTGCCACTAGGTATTCTCTGTTCATTCTTGCAATATTTTCTAGGGATATTCCTTTTGGACATTCAACTTCGCATGCTCCAGTATTCGTGCAGTTTCCGAAGCCTTCTTCGTCCATCGCTTGCACCATATTTAATACCCTTTGTTTGGCTTCAACTTGGCCTTGAGGCAACAAGGCTAATTGGGAAACTTTTGCAGAAACAAATAGCATCGCAGATGCATTTTTACAACTTGCAACGCACGCGCCACATCCAATACATGTTGCAGCTGCAAAAGCGTCATCCGCATCTTGTTTAGGAATTGGAATAGTATTCGCATCAATAGTATTTCCTGATGTATTTACAGAAACGAAACCGCCAGCAGACATAATACGGTCAAAAGCGCTACGATCGACAACTAAATCCTTGACTACAGGAAAAGCTTTTGCTCTCCAGGGTTCAATATAAATAGTTTCTCCGTCGCTGAATTTACGCATGTGCAATTGACAAGTTGTAACGCCTCGATCTGGACCGTGAGCTTCACCGTTAATGTACATTGAACATGATCCACAAATTCCCTCACGACAATCATGATCAAAAGCAACAGGACTATCGCCCGACTCAATTAATTGATCATTCAACACGTCCATCATTTCCAAAAAGGACATATCGCCGTCGATTCCATCAATCGGATAATTAACCATGCCACCTTTGTCGTTAGGACCCTTTTGTCTCCAAATTTTTAAATTCAGTTTCATATTTTTATTTTTTGGACTTTAGAACGTTAAGATTTAAGATTCCTTCAGTCGTATGATCTATTTATAACTTCTTTGTACGAGTTTAATATTCTCGAAAATTAATTCTTCTTTGTGCAACTCTGGTGCAGATGGATTTCCTTTGAATTCCCATGCAGAAACGTATGCATAGTTTTCGTCATCTCGTAGAGCTTCACCTTCCGGTGTTTGTGATTCCTCGCGGAAATGTCCCCCACAAGACTCATTTCTTTCTAAGGCATCTATTGCCATTAGCTCTCCCAATTCTAACAGGTCGGCAACGCGTCCAGCTTTGTCCAGTTCGGGATTGAACTCTTTTACGGCTCCAGGGACGCGGACATTCGCATAAAAATCATTGCGAATTGCTTGGATTTCTAGAATGGCGCTATTTAATCCTTTTGCACTACGAGCCATGCCAACTTCATTCCACATTACTTTTCCAAGTTTTTTGTGAAAATAGTCTACTGATTTTGAACCCTTATTGTTGATGAATTTCTCTAAACGTTCGCGAGCCTCGTTTTCGGCTTGTTCAAATTCAACTGTGTCAGTAGAAACTTTCCCCGTTCTAATATCGTCAGCTAAGTAATCGCCAATTGTATAAGGTAAAACAAAGTATCCATCAGCTAAACCTTGCATTAGAGCCGACGCCCCTAAACGGTTTGCCCCGTGGTCAGAGAAATTAGCTTCTCCTGTTACATAACAGCCCTGAATAGTGCTCATCAAATTATAATCCACCCAAATTCCACCCATTGTATAGTGAACTGCGGGATAAATTTTCATTGGCGTTTCATAAGGATTGTCATCGGTGATTTTATAATACATTTGGAACAAGTTACCGTATTTAGCTTCCACGACGTCACGACCCAGACTATAGACTTCCGATTTGGATGGATTGTCAATATGTTTTATGTTGGCTTGCTCATATCCATATCGATCAATTGCAGCAGCAAAGTCTAAATAAACGGCTTCACCGGTTGCATTAACACCAAATCCAGCATCGCATCTTTCTTTTGCTGCACGCGAGGCAACATCACGAGGAACCAAGTTGCCAAATGACGGATATCGTCTTTCTAGGTAATAGTCTCTGTCTTCTTCTGCTAAATCAGTAGGCTTCAACTGACCATTTCTGATTTTTTCAGCGTCTTCTAGTTTGGCAGGAACCCAAATTCTGCCGTAATTTCTCAATGACTCAGACATTAGGGTTAATTTAGATTGATTTTCTCCTGAAACAGGAATACAAGTTGGGTGAATTTGAGTGAAACAAGGATTCGCCATAAAAGCGCCTTTTCTGTGTATTTTCCAAGCAGCAGAAACGTTAGATCCCATTGCGTTTGTTGAAAGAAAAAACACGTTTCCGTAACCGCCAGAAGCTAAAACAACTGCGTGAGCGGAATGTCTCTCAAGTTC
>JBDNIA010000191.1:0-4899 GCA_041688525.1 Crocinitomicaceae bacterium
AAAAGTAATCGGTAGTTTTCCGGACGGAAGGCAAATTGCCGTTTCATTTTTTCCATTATTGCAATATTTAGTACAAATCATCCAACTTCATGCGCAAATATTTGTTGAGCGCGAAGTAGGTGGAGACAAATGTAATAATAACTCCTATGACCACCAAACTACCAAATATAACCCCGAAAGTGTAGAGGTCAAAACTAACTTCAATCGTCTCAAGGAAATTATTTAGGGCATAAAACAAGGTTACCATCAGAGCCATTCCTAGAATTGCTGAAACAACACCTTGAAGTATAGACTGGAATAAAAATGGTGTGCGAATAAATCTGCTTGTTGCCCCAACCAATTGCATGGTTTTAATTGTAAATCGCTTGGAATATAATGCCAATCGGATTGTATTGTTGATCATTGCAACGGCAACTATGATGAGCAACAAAGCCACGATTAAAAACAGAAAAACAAACTGTTTGAATCCTAAATTAACAGATTGAACGCTAGATTTGTCATAATTTACCTCATCGATTTCGTTTGGAAATTCGGTCATGATTTTATTGACAATTCCATTCATCCCTTCCACATTCGCGTATTCTGCTTTCGGACGGAAGGAAATAGTTGGTGGCAACGGATTTTCACCTTCAAAAATGGATAATATTTCCTCTGAATTTTGTTCATCAGATGTAAACACTTCGATAGCGCGCTCCGGAGAAACGAAAGAAACCTCCGTAAATTCGGACCAAGCTTTCATTTTTTGTTCGATTTGCTTAATATCCGCTTCGGTCTGTTCTGGTTTAAAAAACAAGTCGCCTTGCAGGCTTTCTTTGGCTTGTTTCTGTACATTATCCAACCCAAAAACACCACCTAAAACAAGGCCTATCATAAATAAAACCAAAGATATACCGACAATAGTAGATACATAACTGGCTCGAACACCACGTTTATTATATTTGTCGGCTTTTTTACTCATATAATACGAAAGTAAAACATTTTATTGCTTGCATAAATCCTTAGATAAAAGGTTTCAAACAAAGTTATTCACGCTTTTTAAGTTACTCTTTTTTGACTTTCTTTTTCTTAGTATAATCAAAACGATAAACGACTGTGAGTGATGCTATTTGACCGCTGTAACCTACTCCAAAGCGCGAGAAGACAACGCCGTCATATGAATCCACATAAAATGAAGAGTTTAAACTTGGTATGGTCTCCAAGCTTATTCCAAGCTGTTTGATTGGATTGTATTGCAAGCCCAAAACATAACCCAATCTTGGTGAAATGGTTAAAACACCCCCTACGTCAAGAATCACGGCATTCGAAGATAAGCCTGGTTCCCAGCCGCGATTGAAGGTCACATTTTTACCAATTGAAACTCTCTTTTCCCATCCAATTGCAAATGCAAATCCAGCTGTTGCAATGTTTAGGGAATAACTATTGTCGAACAAAGTTCCGAAATTCGCGTGGACACCACTCAAACTGTAGCGTACAAAAGTCATTTCTTTTCTTTGCTTTTTTAGAACAATTTCAAATGAATTAAAGCTACTTGTTCTTGCGCCAACCTCAACAGTTTTTTGGGCATAAATTGCATTTGAAATGGCAAATGCAAGAGTAATCAAAGTTAATTTCGCTGCAGAATGATAGGCTTTTTTCATGGTGATTTTATTTTAGCTAAGGTTAAATTTATGAATTGATTTGAATAATTTAAGGAAACCGATTAATAAAAATCGTGCAAAATCAGTTTTCACTATTTAATTTGATTTTTTTGCGGTGAAAGGTTTCAAACAAAATTATTCACGAAAGGATAAATGTTCTCCTTTGGAATGCAGATTGCACTGGAGGAAAAGAGATTCAATAAAACGAATACAAGTTGATTAACCTGAGGGCTAAAATTAAGCTAGAGTAATGTGAAAAAAATGCAAAACCGTGGAATTAAGACAACACTTTTTTTTGAGTTGTAGTAATTTACTTCCCTCGAAACTGACTGAAGACAAACACGTGAGAATAATTCTATCTCCCCTTCTTTCGTCTCTCGTCCAGCCACTTGGGAACTGGTTTCTTGGAATCATTTGGTCGTGGAGCTTGCTGTTGTCGTTGAGCACCTTGTGGTTCGTCAAGCAATTTTTCTATTAATTCTGGTCTGTTTGCTTTTTGAAGCGACTTTCGGATGTAATCTCTGTTTTCGCGCTTGTACCAGAAAAAGAAACGACGCTGATTCAGCTTTTCCTCTTTGTCTTTAACCGTTTCAATTGGTTTCAACGTATACGGGTGAACGCCAGAATAATAAATTACTGTGGCAACTGTCATTGGTGTTGGCGTAAAATCTTGCACTTGTTCCAATTGGAAGCCCATGTCTTTCGTTTCCGCAGCCAAATTCGCCATATCTTGTTCTTCACAACCTGGATGCGAACTGATAAAATAAGGAATCAACTGTTGTTTTATGCCGTGTTTCTCTGAAATTTGCTCGTATTTTTCCTTGAATTTGTGGAAATATTTGAACGAAGGTTTCCGCATCACACGCAAAGTAGCGTCAGATGTATGCTCAGGAGCCACTTTCAATCGGCCGCTGACGTGACGCGTAACTACCTGCTCAATATATTCATCGTGGTTACCGTCCGCATTATTTTTATTGAAATCGTCGACCAATAAATCGTAGCGAATTCCTGAACCAACGAAAGCTTTTTTCACTTTAGGATGCGCATCTACTTTTCGATAGAGTTCCGTCATCGGTTTGTGCGAAGTATCTAGATTATTACAAATTACTGGGTGAATACAACTCGGACTTGTGCAACGAGCACAAATGGCATCATCCTTTCCTTTCATTTTGTACATGTTGGCAGAAGGTCCACCCAAATCAGAAATATATCCTTTAAAAGTTGGGTCATTTACAACTTGTTCCACTTCCCTCAAAATTGATTCTTCACTTCGAGAGGCAATAAATTTTCCTTGGTGCGCAGAAATTGTACAGAATGAACAACCACCAAAACAACCACGATGCATGTTGATTGAAAACTTGATCATATCAAACGCTGGGATGGCACCTCGATTCTTATATTTTGGATGTGGCGCTCTCGTGTAAGGCAAATCAAACGATTCGTCGATTTCCTTTTCCTCCATCGTTTTATACGGTGGATTTATCACCAAAGTACGCTCACCAATTTTCTGTGTAATTCGATTCGCTTCCCATTTATTGGATTCCACTTCGACAATTTTAAAATTTGCCGCGTATCTGATTTTATCTTCTAAACAAACTTCATGACTTGCCAGCTCAACTGTATTCCATGCTTTGTTTTTAGGCAATTCTTCGTCAGCTTCTTGAAGGAAGGCAACTTGTTTTAAGGTTCTTAAATTGTTAAATGGAACGCCTTTTTTGAGCAATTTCAAAATTTCTCGTAGTGGCTGATCGCCCATTCCATAAACCAATAAATCTGCTTTGGAATCTTCTAAAATACTTGGAAACAATCTATCTTCCCAATAATCGTAATGCGTAACTCGACGCAAAGACGCTTCGATTCCGCCTATCAAAACAGGAACTTCTGGATACAACTCCTTTAATATTTTTGAATAGGTCGTCGTTGCATAATCGGGCCTAAATCCTGACACGCCTCCTGGCGTATAGGCATCGGTAGAACGTAAACGCTTGTTGGCTGTGTAATGATTCACCATGGAATCCATGCAACCAGCTGTAACGCCGAAGAAATATTTGGGAACACCGAATTTTTTGAAATCCCGTAAATCATCTTTCCAATTCGGTTGTGCGACGATGCCAATTTTAAATCCCTCCGACTCAATAATACGACCTACCACAGCCGTTCCAAAAGCAGGATGATCCACATAAGCATCACCTGAAATTAGAATTACATCCAGTTCATTCCAACCTCTTTTTGCTGCTTCTTTTACCGTTAATGGCAACCAATCTGTTATCGGGCGTTCGTCTATCACAGGGCAAAAGTACGCAATTCACTTGCCGCCACAAAAAAATCTCTACTTTCGATCAGAATACGTAACTTTATGTTCTCATTTTTCCTGCAGTAATACGAACCATGATCAGACGATTTTTCTTCCTCTTTACTAGGCTATTGCTATTTAGCGTGATATTTTTTTCATGTACGGAGAACGGGAAACGCAAAATTTTTGATTTAAAAAAAACAAATCCGCCCTCTTTGATTCACAATCATTTGCTGTTTTCTGATTTTTCAAATGAATTCTCCTTCCCAATTTGGTTCAATGATTCGATGATCCGAACAAATAAAATCAAGAAAATTACGCGAAATATTTATCCAAAAAGGCTTTTAAATAAGGCGATAAATGATACTTTATTCCAAATGCCAAGTGAAACGGTGATCTACGAATTTGGTGTTGAAGGAAATGTGGAAAAGGTAAGTCATCTTTTTTTCTTCGACGATAGAAAAATAAGTCAATTCGAGTACGTCTACCCGTATCTCGCCAACAACACCGGTTTTGCAAGTGTGCGTTTGGATTCTATGGTCGTTTTTAAAGATAAAATTCCCGTTTCCTTGAACACAATTCGTGATCTTGAACTTTTTGCTTTGTACAATTTTAAAAAAAGCGACAAAGGCTTTAGCATTTTTGAAAATAGAATGACAGGAGATTTTCTATTTTGCTTGAGCGATAAAAAATTGTGGCGCCCCTTGGAAATTGATCGTGAATTTAGGCCGAATCCAAAAGATCTTATTTTATTGGGAAATCCTTTAAAACCAGAAAAAATTTATCAAGTTAAAAATAAGATTAACGAAAAGAATGTGCAACAATTCAATTATAAAAACGGCAGTATTCAAGTTATTCGTAAAGATGCATATCCTTTCAATACAGCTCGCTATTTTACCTACGACAAAATTGGATATTGCACGGGTTACATCGATTCAACTTTTTCAGAAGACACTTTCTTGACTAGAA
>JBDNIA010000192.1:0-2772 GCA_041688525.1 Crocinitomicaceae bacterium
AGGTTATGTTCTTATAGAAGCGGCTCTTGTTGGCGAGGTAAAGCATGTCATTAAGGGAATTCCAAATGTAATTGGTTTTCTTGGTGCTGTGAAAGGCGGTGAACCTGTTCCAATGCGCTTGTCTGAAGTGAACAGAATATTAGGCAAAGTTGATGAATTGCTTGAAACAGAAGAGGAAATGAAGATTCCTTTTGTGGTTGGTGAGGCTATCAAAGTTATAGATGGTCCTTTTAATAATTTCTCTGGTGTGATTGACGAAATCAACGAAGAAAAGAAGAAATTGAAAGTGATGGTTAAAATCTTCGGTCGAAAAAACTTGTTGGAGCTTAGCTACATGCAAGTAGAGAAAGAAGGGTAAGATTGTATATTAACCGTAGGAGTGAGAAAAGTGCTTAAAGCTTCCCGCAAGTACTCATGTTTGACTACACAATTTATAAATAAATGGCTAAAGAAGTAGCAGGATTGATCAAATTACAGATCAAAGGTGGTGCAGCTAATCCAGCTCCACCAATAGGTCCCGCTTTGGGTGCGAAAGGTGTGAACATTATGGAGTTTTGCAAGCAGTTTAATGCTCGTACGCAAGACAAAATGGGAAAAGTTACACCTGTAGTTATCACTGTTTACGGTGATAAATCGTTTGATTTTGTATTAAAAACTCCACCGGCAGCGGTACAAATCATTGACCAAACGAAGATTAAAAAAGGATCGGCTGAACCGAATCGTATAAAAGTTGGGAACATCTCATGGGACCAAATTCGTACAATCGCTGAAGATAAGATGCCCGATTTAAATTGTTTTGTCTTAGATTCAGCCATGAGAATGGTTGCCGGTACGGCAAGAAGTATGGGAGTTACAGTAAAAGGTGGTGAAGAACCGAAAACCAAATAATAGTAGAAACAATGGCAAGAATTTCTAAAAAAAGAAAGGAAGCATTAGCAAAGGTAAATCCAGCTAAAGCTTATACATTGGCAGAAGCATCTAGTTTGGTTAAGGAAATTTCCACCACTAAATTTGATGCTTCCGTTGATATTTGTGTTCGTCTGGGTGTAGACCCACGAAAAGCAAATCAAATGGTAAGAGGTACAGTTGCGTTGCCGCATGGTACGGGTAAAGACGTTCGCGTTTTGGTACTTTGCACTCCAGATAAGGAAGAAGAAGCAAAGGCAGCAGGTGCAGACTTCGTGGGTTTAGACGATTACATCGAAAAAATCAAGGGAGGATGGACAGATATCGATGTCATAGTTACAACACCTTCATGTATGGGTAAAGTAGGAGCTTTAGGACGAGTTTTAGGTCCAAGAGGTTTAATGCCTAATCCAAAAACAGGAACGGTAACTATGGAAGTAGGTAAAGCTGTTGAAGAGGTTAAAGCTGGTAAAATTGATTTTAAAGTTGATAAATACGGTATCATTCATTCAGGTATAGCGAAAGTGAGTTTCACTGACGATAAAATACGTGAAAATGCTTCTGAATTGATTTTATCTTTAATAAAATTGAAACCATCTTCAGCTAAAGGGACTTACGTAAGAAGTATTTACATGAGTTCTACAATGAGTCCGAGTATTCAAATTGATGCTAAATCAATAGTAGCTTAAAATTCAGTAATATGACACAAGAAGAAAAAGCGAAGTATATTAGTGAGCTAGCGTTAGAATTAACTGAGGCAAACGTATTTTATTTAGCAGATACTGGTGAATTAACCGTTGACGTTGTGAATCAATTGAGAAGAAGATGCTTTAACTCTAAAGTCCGTATTCGTGTTGTCAAAAACACTTTGCTTTCAAAAGCGATGGACCAAGTAGAAGGAAAGAACTTCGGTGATCTAAGAACAGTTTTAGCTGGTCCTACGTCCATCATGTTCGCAGAAGTCGGTAATGTGCCAGCGAAGCTAATAAAAGAGTTTCGCAAGAAAAATGTTAAGCCTATTTTGAAAGGTGCTTACATACATGAGGCTATTTTTGTTGGTGATAACCAATTGGAAATATTAGCATCATTGAAGAGCAAAGAAGAAGTATTGGGCGATATCATTGGATTATTGCAATCTCCAGCGAAGAATGTTATTTCTGGACTGAAAAATTCTGGCGCCAAAATCGCAGGAATACTTAAAACACTCGAAAACCGAGCATAAGTAAAATTATTTTTTTAAGAATCTTTATTAAATTTAAAATAAAATGGCTGATTTGAAGCAAATCGCGGAAACGCTAGTTAACCTTACAGTAAAAGAAGTAAACGAACTAGCAACAATCCTGAAGGATGAGTATGGTATCGAACCTGCAGCAGCAGCAGTTGCAGTAGCAGCAGCAGGCGGTGCTGAGGAAGCAACGGAAGAGAAAACATCTTTTGATGTAATCTTGAAGGCTGGAGGTCCTAATAAACTTGCCGTAGTTAAATTGGTAAAAGAATTAACTGGTAATGGATTGAAAGAGTCTAAAGACTTAGTAGACGGAGCACCAACAACTTTAAAAGAAGGTGTTACGAAAGACGAAGCTGAAGGACTTAAGAAGTCTCTAGAAGAAGCAGGAGCTGAAGTAGAAGTTAAGTAATTACTATACTTTTTATAGGAAGAGGCACGGCTAGAAATAGCTCGTGCCTATTCCTGTTTTTTAGCTTTATATTCAATTTACGCACATTTTTAACAAAATCTTTGGATCTTGGCAATATTAAGTATTACTTCGAAAAGAATAAACTTTGCATCGAGCAAAAGTCAATTTGAATACCCAGATTTTCTGGATGTTCAGTTACAATCCTTCCAAGAGTTTTTCCAACTGGAAA